>CAZPHZ010000253.1:0-4783 GCA_964586035.1 uncultured Saprospiraceae bacterium | reverse complement strand
TGCAGCAACAATACCATTAAAAAGCGTAATATCTCCGGTTTCCGCAACGTAACTGGTAGTTTGAAGCCTATACTTTGCGCAACCTCTTTCTCTACAGATAATTGTTTGAAATACGTTTCCTAAGCTTAAAGCGGCTATTTCAGCGGCGGTTTCAAATTAATGGTAAAAATTTCCTTCAGCAGGCAAAGCTTTGATGGTCTTTTTCATGGCACCTGCCACCAACGACTTGTCGTCCGCCCAACAGACAAAATTATCCGCCAAGATGTCATTCAAGGTTTCTCCTGACAAACATGTCTTGTAGAATTCCAACAATACTTGCTTGTGATTGGTAAGCGTTTTTTCCCGATTGGCCAGGTAAGACTTATAAATGTCTGTTTTTGAAAACTGGTTGTAAAGAGACTTGCTATTGTCCTCATTAATATACTCGCGAATATGGTGTATCTTGAAAAGGGTCTGAAGCCCACTATTTTCGAGAAGGGAAGCCACCAGAGGATTGGTGGCCAGATCGGGGGAAAATTCTTTATCCTCTTTGGTAGGCCGCAACTTTGCCCCCTTTTTATCAAAGACTATCTGGGCATATTGAGCTGCGCTCACCAAAAGCAACAGGTTGAGTAAATATTGATCAAAAGCTCCTCTGATATTTTGATTATACAGCGACAAAGCCTTTGGATATTTCAATTCCGGATCTCTGTTCGCTGCATAAAGCACCTGCATGACTTTTATGCGGATGTTTCTTCTACTCAACATAATTTCAATCGTCTCGGTATCTCGCTGAAGTTTTATGGAAGAAAAATGTGTTCGGTTCACTGGGCAAACTAGAGCGAGACCCTACCGTTTTATTTCATTCAGGATGCAAATAAATGTATTTTTTTTAAGGTGACCAGCTATTGCCGGGTCGTTTTCTTTAAAAATATATTACACCCCTTCCGACTGTTTTTGCAGGTCCCTGTCACTTAAGCATTTAGTTATTTAAATACATGGCCTCGATTTCTTCAAATGAGGGCAACTTTTTAAAATGCCACTTTTGGACGATCCTTCCATCTTTCCAAAGCACTACGCCGGGGTTAGAACGCTGAATGGTCTTGAGTAACAAATCATCCGCCACGTAAAACGGATAGTCGCTTTGAGTAGCATGCCTGAAGTCGTCAACAGCGGCCGGGCTTTCAGGATTGGTAACGGCAAAGACTTTGAACCCCGCCTGCTGCGCAGCATCCATCACAGGGTTTACAATTTCGGAGAATCGTCTCAAATAATCTTCCTCGAATGTGTAGACCTCTGTTTCCACCTTATGCGGCTGTATGGATTCCACCCTTTTTACAATTTGTTTGGAATCAACGCCACTGATTGAGACCGTATCAACAGCGAATATGGTGTCGTTTACAATTGACGAACTGGTCGATTTTTCTTCCAGCTTTTTCAACTTATAAGCCACAACCATGAAAGAATAACCTTCGTAATCCAGGATTTCATCCGTCTTATTATTACCATCTGGACCGGTAATGTCAAAGTCGCTGATTTTGGTGGGTTCGCTTTCCGGCTTCGTTTTTATTTGTTCAAAATCCCACTCCTCTTTTGGGTAGTTTTGGTATTCCTGCATATACTGGTCGTATGGCAGGGTCACCACTTTCCCCGAGGCTTTATTGGTCAGAATATAATCTGTTATGCGTACATTGGAGGCCACTTCAGCTTCATGTGCCTTGGCATCTCTTATGCTAGTCCCTACTTTAAAAGGTCTGAAATCGACGATGGGCTCATTCCAGGAATAGTTGCGGATGCAAAAAATGAGAAATCCCAAGGTAACAACGCCCACAATGATTGTACGCACGCGTCTTGTAAACAACTGGTGCATTTGTTTGTGTTTAAACACAAAATATAGCGACGGAATCAGCAGGAAGACATCCTTCATGAAAGTTACCATCGGTTTCAGCTTCAGAAAATCCCCGAAACATCCGCAATCGGTAACTTTCATGTTGGTTGAAACATAGGGGCCCCATTTACCGAATTCAAAGAAATTGACAGATTGAGGCACATAGCCGGTGAGGTATGTGAAGCCGGTAAGGATGGTAAAAAACAATACGAGTAAGAGAAATAGCCAGGCAGTGAGCTTGGCTCTGGAACCTATTAACAGCATCACTCCGAGTACAATTTCAAACACTATCATAGCCACGGAAATGGAAAGCGAGTGTTCAGCCATCCAGGGGAAAATTGGGGCGATGAACTTAATAGCCGTTTCATTGAACGTATAATAAAACTCTGAAAAATACTCATCCATTTTGAATGCGGTGCCAAGAGGGTCTATAGCTTTCACATAACCCGAAAAAATGAAAAGGGAACCGCAGAAATTTTGCAAAAATGTCATGAACCAACTCTTGTGGCTCTTGAAAAAAACACCCACAGCGACGGTGAGAAGAAGGGCGACGATGGCCACGTAAAGAACTAATGTGTAAATGGTCATTGCGATAGTTGTTTTTCCTCCTCCGACAATAGGATGAGGGCAAATATGGCGTAGTTAACGATGTCGAGGTAGTTGGCATCCCGGCCTTCGGAGACCAGGGTTTTGCCGTCGTTGTTCTCGATTTGCCTAAGACGAAGGATTTTCATCAAAATCAAATCGGTCATGGAGCTGGTGCGCATATCCCTCCAGGCCTCTCCATAGTCGTGATTTTTGGCTGCCATGAGACTGCGGGCGATTTGCACCTGTTTGTCATAAAACGGCTCAATTTCCACGAGTGTTACGTTCTGAGATTCGGCAGAAGGCCATTCGAGTTGAATGAGTGCCATGAGGCCGTAATTGACGATGCCTATGTAATCGCCATCAACGGAATCTACGACTTTCTGGATCTTGTTTTCTTCAATGCTTCGAATGCGTTTGGCTTTGATAAATAACTGGTCGGTCAGTGAAGAAGGCCGCAGGATGCGCCAGGAAGATCCATAATCCTGGGCCTTTTTTAGAAATACTTCTTTACACCGGGCGGCAATTTCGTCGTATTGTTTGAGGGTCTTATCCACGCATTCGATAATTTTGGGCAAATGTATATGGAAACAGGCAAATTAGCTGTGTGAAACAAGATTTAGATTGAGGTGTTCGCTTTTTGTTCGGCAAATTTTCCATTTTTGTGAAACAATCGCTGTTAACGGTTTTTCAAACCATGTCAATACTTAGTTAAGCTTTTAGAATACAAAGCTAAAATGAGTCAATTTTTCAAAACACTTTTCATTATTCCGGTTCGCATCTACCAATGGGTCATCTCACCTTTGTTCCCACCATCCTGCCGGTTTCAGCCCACCTGTTCCCATTACACGGTGGAGGCCATTCAGGAATGGGGTCCTCTCAAAGGTTTGTGGATGGGCCTTAAACGCTTATCCAAGTGTCACCCATGGTCTGAGGGTGGAGAAGATCCGGTACCCTTGAATCCCAAACATAGCCATCGCGAACATCAGCATTCTATTACGAAATAACCTCCTGGATGTTCCTCGAATTCTCTTTCTTCCACAAAATGAAATCCGGCTTTTTCCAGCACGCGGATAGAGGCCTTATTAGCCATCATTGTGCGTCCCACAATTAGGTCCAATCCCAAATTCTTAAATCCGAAATTGACACAAGCAATTGCAGCTTCAGTGGCGTAACCCTTTCCCCAATGATGGCGAAAGAAGCGAAAACCCAAGTCGGTTTCACTAATGGAAGGCACATATTTCAGTCCGCACCATCCTAAAAACTCATCGGTTTCCTTTGAAATAACCGCCCACCTTCCGCAGCCATTTTTTGCGTATTGGTCGTAGTTTTCCAAAAATTCACGGGCTGCTTCCACGCTGGGAAATGGCGGGTCGCCCGTGTATTTAATGACTTCCGGGTCGTTATTCAATTGAAAAAAATAGGTGGCATCATCCGGAGTCAACTCCCTCAATTTCAACTGCTTCGTTTCAATTATGATAATTTCACTGTCTTTCATTTTTCGAAAATTTTCTATTCAATTAATACAATGCACCCGCAGAACTGGAAAATTTATGGGCATCTGACGGCAGGTGCGTAACTGACTTTGACAAAAATCACCTGAAATGCTCGTTATAGTTTGCATTGTTTCACGTCTCTATTCTATCACCATTTTTTTTCGAATGAGTTAGGAAATTATAACCATCCGGAATTTTATATCAAAAGACGCTAACCATGAAACATCGCATTAATTATTGGAACATCGCAGCGAGCCTTATGCTTTTGGCCTTCTTCTCTTTTGGCTGCACTGATTCCGGGAGCCAGCAACCTGCTGACGAAAACACGACAGATTCCCAGGCACTCCAACCCAACACAGGTGGCACACCGGTTGAAGCAGATTCCGCAAGGCCGGGCACAGCGACGGAAGATGCACAGGTTGTTCCGGAAGAGGTCGCAGAGTCAACCACTGCGAAAGTTACAAAACCACCAATTAGTAACAATCAGACCGGCGGTAACAACCTCACTCAACCAAAAAAGGGCAGCAATAATACGAAACCGGAGACGGCGCCTTCAAATGCGGGGAAGACGACTGTGCCAGCGGAAGAAAAGCCAGAGACTTCTCCGGCTACAAAGCCAAAGCCAGAGCCAGATGTAACGCCGGTTGAAACCCCTCCTGAAAACCCCACACCACCTGTGCAACCCATTCCTGATTCCGTGGAAAAACCAGCTTCACCGGCAAAACCCGAGGTGCCAAAACCCGAAGTGCCAAAACCTGCTCCGCCTGTACCTCCAGCTTCAACGGTACCGAATAATAACTGGCCCGTTCCGGCCACAGACCGCAAGAGTCATGTC
>CAZPHZ010000252.1:0-4805 GCA_964586035.1 uncultured Saprospiraceae bacterium | reverse complement strand
GGCCGGTCCATGAGTGTAGTTATTAAAAGGCCCGCGCAAAAAAGCAGAAAGAGCACCGGCACCACGGGAAACCCCAGCACTTTGTAGCCACGCGGAGCATCGGGCATTTTTTTGCGCAGCACGAACACGCCTGCCACCACCAATCCATAGAAAATAAATTGGGCGAATACCATCATATCCGTCAACTGGTCAAAAGTGCCTGAGAAAACGAGTACACTCGCCCAGATAGCGAACATGATGAGCGCATTCCCGGGGGTGTGATATTTCGGATGTACTTCGGCTGCTTTTTTGAAAAACAATCCCTTTTTCGCCATGGCGTAATACACCCGTGCAGCAGTGAGGATGGTGGCATTTGTGCATCCGAAAGTGGTCACTATGATTAGAACAGATATGGCCAGAACGCCACCTGGGCCGGCAAACTTTCGTATGACCTCTACAGCGGCAATGGTATTTTCCTGCTGTGCAACTGCGACCATTTCATCGATGGGAAGAACGTAGAGATACGTGAAATTTACAAGCAGATAAATGCCGGTGACGATGAGGATTCCGTAAATGAGTATGCGTGGTATATTGCGTTTTGGATTGTGGATTTCATCTCCAATGAAGCCTATATTCATCCAACCTTCAAAGGCCCAAAAGGCGGCCAGCATGGCCAGAAATATCATTTTCAAAAAGCTGCCTCCACTTTCACTCGTGGTCGTTGTTTGGGCGATGTTTTCGACGCTGCCACCACTCATTGACAGCCCGGTCAGAACGATGAACAACAGGCTCGCCACCACGAGCACGGTGATGATGTTGCTCACGTTGCCGCCCTTCTTAACGCCACGGTAATTGATGGCGGTGAGCAATACTATCAATGCTACGGCAACTAATTTAACTCCGAGGTTGGCAAACGGTGTGAAAATGCCAAGCACTGTCATTGTCTCCCACGAGCCTCCGAGTATGGGCATTTCCCAAACGGAATTCAGGGATTGCGCAAAAACGTATGCGATAGATGCTGTCGATGCCGATTGTATGCAGGCAAAACTCGCCCAGCCATAGAAATAGCCCGTTTTTTCACCATAAATTTCCCGGAGGTAGGAGAAAGGTCCTCCCGAAACAGGAATGAGCATAGCTACTTCTGCAACGGTGAGCACCCCGAGCAAAGTCACCAATCCTGCGAGCAGCCATGCCAACAGAACCAATTCGGGAGAGCCGAGACTGACGGCCATTGGGGCTACCTTTTTATAAACGCCAGTGCCGATGATAGAGCTGACCAACAGTATTACGCCGGTGGATAGCCCAAAATATTTAATGAGTTTTGCGGTTTTATGCTTGTTTTCCATAAAAATAGTAGCTGGTAATTTTGGCGTAAGATGAGAAATCTTTTCCAATTGACAATTGCAGCCTTGAATCCTTGACACAACGCACCTAAATTTGCAGGGAATTAATTTATTACATCACCATTTAATTTTTATTCTTATCTCGCAGAATGGCCTCAAACCTTAAACATCCCGATATAAAAAAATTCAAGTTCCGGGAACTTAAAATCTATTCCTCCACGGAATGGTTGGCCGACAACAAGAAGAAGTACCGGCAGGTTTTCGACCGTTGGGAGGCTTCCTATGTTTATGCGGAGCTTTCATTTTACAATAAATACTTTGAGAGAGAAGATTGGGATGTGGAAGTGGAACTGCGCTGCTATTCCTTTAAGAAAACTCAAAAAGAACTTTGCCTGCTACCATTCAAACGCAAGGTGAGCAAATATGACAATATCGTTTATATACGCGAAGGATGGGGCAATAAGGCAGGGGGCGTTTTTTGGAAAAAAGGCACTTACTTTTGGGAAGCCTGGATAGAGGGAGAGAAAGTTGCTTCCAAATATTTTTACATCGAAGATGCCGGGCAGGACGCGTTCAAAACGGGAAATCCCTATTTGCAACTGCAGTCGATGAAACTGTATGAAGGCCCCTACGACGATGTGATGGACGAAGACCGCATTTATTATAAAGGGTTCAATACCAGCGAGACACGCTACATTTACGCCGAAATACTGCTCAAAAATTTACACTTTGACAAGTCATGGCAGTGCGAGTTTTTCGTCAAATTCTACAACGATGCTAAAGAGCTGAAAGGACAAGTGGTAAGATTGCAGAAAATCGAATTAAAGGACGACCTCTTCAAGCTCACTGCCGGGTGGGGCAGCAATGTGAAAGGCTCGTGGCGCAAGGACAAATACACTTGCGAGTTGATTTTTATGGACCGCCTGCTCGCCATCATGCCTTTTGAGGTAGGAGAAGAATTCGAAATTGGAACGAGCCCTGTTTTTCTGCCCGACCGGCACACCCCGGTATATTTTGCATCGCCCGATGATTTGAACGAAACTTTTGATGACCTCATGGTACGCCTCGACCGTTTGGTAGGCCTGAAGGAAATCAAACACCAGGTCAGGAATCATGCGAAATACATCCAGTTTTTGCAGCTCAGGAAAGAGCTTGGGTTCGATGAAAAAGACAGCATAAACGTTCATTCTGTATTCATCGGCAATCCCGGCACCGGCAAAACCACCGTTGCCAGCATGATGGGGCAGCTATACCGGAAAATGGGCCTTCTGAGCCGCGGCCATGTGCATGTGGTGGATCGGGTAGACCTGGTGGGTGAATACATCGGTCAGACTGCGCCCAAGGTGAAAGAGGCAATCGAGCGGGCGCGCGGCGGCGTTTTGTTTATTGATGAAGCCTACGCATTGGCTCGCAGCAATGAAGACAGCAAGGATTTTGGCAGAGAGGTTATTGAAATCCTCATGAAAGAAATGTCCGATGGCGGCGGTGACCTCGCCGTTATTGTCGCGGGCTACCCCAAAGAGATGAAAAAATTCTTGGACAGCAACCCGGGTCTGAATTCGCGCTTCAAACACATTTTCGAATTCCCTGATTATATGCCTCAGGAACTGTCGCAAATTGCAGAAATAGCTTCACAGCAAATGGAGGTGAAACTCACACCTGAAGCGTTCACCCGCTTAGATGAAATTATTGTGAACGCCTACCGCGATCGCGACCGAACTTTCGGCAATGCCCGTTTCATTTTCGACTTAATTGAAAAGGCCAAGGTGAATTTGGGCCTTCGAGTGATGAACCAGGAAGCTCCGAAAGAATTGGAGAATAAGATGCTCGAAACCATAATTTTCGAAGACGTTGCCAGCCTCGATGTCAAGGTTCGGAAAGAATTACCACATATCCCCATCGACGAGGAATTACTCCATGAATCCATGGATGAACTAAACCGTCTCATTGGACTCGACAAAGTAAAAGAACAAATCATCGAGCACGTGCGGCTCGTGCGGTACTACCGGGAAACCAGCCGCGATGTACTCAATAATTTTTTCCTTCACACTGTGCTTATCGGGAATCCCGGTACCGGAAAGACCACCATCGCCCGCATTCTCACCAAAATATACAAAGCACTGGGCATTCTCGAAAGAGGCCATATGGTCGAAACTGACCGCCAGGGCCTCGTGGCTGGATTTGTTGGGCAAACGGCTCTCAAGTCCACAGAAAAAATCGAGGAAGCCATGGGCGGAGTTCTGTTCATCGACGAGGCTTATTCCCTCACAATGAATAACCGGTCGGGCAATGATTTTGGCGACGAGGCCATACAGACGATTCTAAAGAGAATGGAGGACAACCGTGGCCGGTTTTTCGTCTTCGTCGCAGGCTACCCCGATAATATGGAAGCCTTTTTAAAAGCCAACCCGGGCCTCAGCAGCCGTTTTGATAAGATTTTGAAATTCGACGATTACTCGGCCAACGAGCTATTCAAAATCGCCTTGCTCATGCTTGAAGAAAAAGGCATAGTCCCGGCTCCGGAGGCCGAAGAACATCTTCAAAATTATTACTCCTTTCTCTACGAATACAGGGATAAATTTTTCGGAAATGCGCGGATTGTAAGGCAATCGGTAATTGAGGCCGTTAAGAATCAAAACCTTCGGCTCGCCGCACTTACACCCGACGAAAGGGAAAATGTGTCGGCTAATATTCTTATTCTTGAGGATGTTGCAGAGTTTAAACTGGACACGAGTGGCTTTATCTTCAACAAGAAGGGAATTGGCTTTCGCAGGTCGGGAGAATGATTGAAACTACTATTATTACCTATTATTACTGTTTATTTTAACCTAAATCACTTCTTATGAAATTCACAAAAGTAAGTTTACTCATCGCATGCCTTTGGACTAGCGCTTTTCTGACCCGGTCGGCCGCCCAGGTGGATGCTACCGTCAACCCAATTGGTTTATTGTTCGGTGCAATAAGCGTTGGTGCCGACTTCGGATTATCCGATAATTTGAGTCTTGAAGGCTCTTTAGGAATTGGCAACGGGGACAATGGGGTGACCAATTTGAAGTATTACAACCTGCCCATTACGGTGACTGGGAAATACTACCTTAACCCGAGAAAGGGAGCAGACAGGTTTTATGTCGATGCATTTACGCGTTTTGTTACTCGAGGGTATACAGTAAATGATAGTTCCGCAGGAAATATCTATGCAGAATATTCTCAAACCCGTTTCGGCCTTGGTTTTGGTGCAGGGTATAAAGCAGTTTCGAAAAAAGGTCTCGTTTTCGATTTCAACTTTGGGATTGGGCGCGCCTTTATAGATAAACTTTCTTATAAAGACAACGGCGACCATTATGAGGTAGATTGGACCAATGTAATGATCGTCGGGAAATTAGGCCTGGGCTATCGATTCGGGGGTAACTAGCCTTTAATTTCTTATAGGATAATTCGCCGGCTTTCCCGAAAACCTTAGTTTTCGGGAAAGCTTTTTTACTT
>CAZPHZ010000251.1:0-4806 GCA_964586035.1 uncultured Saprospiraceae bacterium | reverse complement strand
GATTCACTCGACTTCGCCGATTCGTTCTTCAAATTCGAAGAAATGTCAGATATGCTGCCCACCGGTGGTGCGTCTGTCATGCCGGCAGAACGCTTGAGTCGCATCGAAAAAGTAGTGCAGATTTTAAAAAATACAGATGCTGACTTTTTCGTGAAAGAAGCCTCCATCATTCTCGGAGAGCAGTTGGCCAAAGGTGCCGGCATCGAATGGGAAAAAACTTATACCAACTCCGATATTACAGTTGCTGCCTCCGGCAAAATGTGCAGGCAGGCCATGCAGATTTTTGATGAAAAAATGGCGGCTTACGCTGAAATATTCGCCGCCATTCGCACAGGAGAGCTTGAAATCGCAAACGTTTATTCTCCCGATATCCACGGAGATTATCTCGCCCACTTCAGTTGGCGGTCTTTCACTGATGAGGAGATGGCCGCCTGCCCGCCGGTCATGCTTTTTGCTCAAGACGGCGGCTTGATGGAAAACGAATTGAATGATTTCTCGAAAATGCTTTCTTCCAGCCGCCCCATCAAATGCCTGGTGGTAAAACAGGGCGGCAGTGCCCCGGCAGAATTTGCATTTCGCCAGGAGTTGGGAGCCATCGCCATTGCTCACCGCAACGCTTACATCCTGCAATCTGCAGCAATAGCACCTGCCAAAATGGTGGAAGGCCTGCACTCAGGTTTGGAAAATTTCGCCCCTGCATTGTTTTACATCCTTTGCCCCCGGAAAGATGAAGGAGGTTCGGACAACACCCATCTCTGGGCCTCCGCAGCCGTTGAGAGCCGTGAATTTCCGGGCTTCGTTTACGACGGCCAAAAAGATGTGCGTTGGGGAAGCCGTTTTGACATTCTCCACAACCCGCAACCCGAAGCCGATTGGCCGGAGCATACGTTGCAATTCCAGAATGATAAAGGGGAAGAAATGGCCATGCCCGTATCTTTTACTTTTGCGGACTATGCAGCTCAAGACCCTCATTTCTCAAAGCTATTTCACATAGTGCCGCCCCAATTTTGGTCGGACAATCTCATCCCCATCAGCGAATACCTGGCTCTTCCGCCAGAGGAATTGTACACTAAAGTACCCTTTGTCTGGGTCGTCGATAAACAGAACCAGCTGCAAAAAGCCGCAACCTCCTGGCCCTTGGTACTCACTTGCCGTGAGCGCCTCGACTTCTGGCATTTCCTGCAGGAAAATGCGGGCATACACAGTTACCATGTTGAACAGGCTACCGAGCGCCTCCGGGAGGGAATGGAAGCCGCTGCCGCACAGAACTTAAAAGAGGTGGAAGCACAACATGCTGCCGAACTCGAAAAAGCCAAACAGGAAGAGGGACGCATCGCTATGGAACGCCTCGCTGCCGTGCTGCTCGACATGGACACTTCAGAACTCGTGCAAACGGTGCCTGCCAAGCCCAAATCACAGTCCGTCGCGCCTGCCTCGGAACCAGCCCCGGCAACTGAAACCTCAGCACCTGCACCCCCCGCACCCGAAGAAGAGCCGGAAGAAGAGATATTGTCACTCGGCGAGCCATGGATAGAATCGGCCCTTTGCACGACGTGCAATGAGTGCATCAACTTGAACAAAAGGATGTTTCAATACAACGGCTCCAAACAGGCCACCATCGCCGACCCGAAAGCGGGCACCTTCAAAGAGCTGGTTATGGCAGCCGAAGAATGCCCCGTCAGCATCATTCATCCCGGGCTACCTATTGACAAGGACGAGCCGGGGTTGGAGGAATTGGTGAAACGGGCAGAGAAGTTTAATTGACTCTCTATTTCCACTCCCGCAGGGAAATCGTCCTCACCACCAGGGCTGTCTGATCGCCACTTTAACCTGTACGGATTCACTGCGGCAATGATCAAACCTTCTGGAACGAAACGAGGGCGGTAAGAAAAGTACTCTTTACGTGCACGGATTCCCAGCGGGAATGACAAAATGAGGTAAAAGTTAATATGGCAACCGAAATTATTATACCGATAGCAATTCTCGTAGGGTTGGGGCTTGTGTTCGCCACCTTCATTGCCATTGCATACAAAAAGCTTAAAGTGTATGAAGACCCGCGCATCGACAAAGTGGACGAGATGCTGCCCCATGCCAACTGTGGTGCTTGCGGACAGCCCGGCTGCAGAGCTTTTGCCGAAAAAGTGGTGAGCGGCGAGGCCCCCCCCTCGAAGTGCACGGTTTCATCGCCGGAAGGCATCGAACATATTGCCGAATATTTGGGAGTGAGTGCCGGAGCTGAAGAAAAGAAAGTGGCCCGCCTGCTTTGCGCGGGGGGCCTGCGGGAGGCGCATAACCTTGCCGAATACAGAGGCAATATGCGCTCCTGCCGCGGCGAAACCGTGGTGACCGGTGGGCCGAAATCCTGCACCTGGGGTTGTCTCGGTCTCGGCGATTGTGCCGAAGCCTGCGATTTCGATGCCATAAAAATGAACGATGATGGCCTGCCCGTTGTGGACCCCGGCCTCTGTGTAGCCTGCAACGACTGCGTGGAGATTTGCCCAAAGGGCTTGTTCCAACTAATGCCCGTCAGCCAAAAGCTGATCGTGCAATGCCGCTCGCTCCTCGCAGGCGACAACGCCCTCCACAAATGCTCGGTGGCCTGTACCGCCTGCGGCAGATGCGCCGCAGATGCGCCGCCGGGTGTGATCGAAATGAAAAACAACCTCGCGGTCATCAATTACAACCTGAATAACCTCGCGGTTATTGACGCTACCCTGCGCTGCCCCACCGATGCCATTGTTTGGGTGGAGCACCAGCAGTTTGAAAAAATTCAGGATGTGTTTTTGCCCACGGGGCGCGTGGAGAAATATTATCAGTAATTGGAATTGGAATTTGGCGGCCTGAAACCCGCTATTGCGAAAAGACATGGAGATACCAAAAAAAATATTCGGTGAGACAGTAAATTTATCCGGAACCACAGCAGTGGAGTTGCTGGAGTGCGGCATTAGTGAAGGCGTCACGCTGGCGGCTGATGGAGCTGCAAACCACGGCACACATAGAGTGTTTGGCCGTGAGCCCCAGATATCCACTTCGGATGATTTGTCCTATCTGACGGGCATGGCCGCCAATGGCCTCCGGACCGGCGGCGTGATTGAATGGGAAAAACTGTCCGGTGCATTTCCCGCATTGCAAGAGATGGCGCGTCAACACCTTCCCGTAGTGGTATTTGCCGGAGGCAAAATGACCTTTGGCCACGCCGGATTTTACGCATTATCTGGCACCGGCTGTTTTCAAATGATGGCGGGCACCGTGCAACAGGCTGTCGATTTCATGCTGATAGCCCACCGGGTAGCTGAATTGTCGCTCATCCCCGGCATGGTGGCATTGGATACTGAAACTAAACAGGAGGTTACTTTTCCCGCTGGCAAAGATGTCGTGGAATTCCTTGGCGGCCCCGACGATCAAATACCGGCTCCGACGCCTGCTCAGAATATAGCCTTTGGCGATACACGCCGCCGCCTGCCCAATTATTACAGTTTCGACTTTGCCAACTTGCTGGGAGCGCAAAAAGATGCCAACGCTGCTGAACTCGAAGCTGCCGCTCAACAACCCTATTTTTATCAGCATCTCGACAGCATATTCAAACAGGTATTCGAAGAATTCGAAGCACTCACAGGCAGACACTATGAGCCGTTGCTGCCCCAGCATACATCCAAAGCCGATTACCTTTTGCTCGCCGCTGGCAGTGCTTGCGAAAAGGCAGCACGGGCGATGAACAACCTGTCAGGGAAAAACAAAAACAAGATGGGCTGCGTACAGGTGGTGACACTGTCGCCATTCCCCGGGGCGGAATTGCCGGTGAAAGTGCGGGGCAAAAAAGCAGTGACGATACTCGAAAATACGGGTGGTCTCGTGGCGGGTGACAGCCTGTTTTTTGAAAAAACAAACAATGCCATTCGCTCCGGCGGAAACAAAGCTCCGGCCATTTTCAGAGGATATTGCGGGCACGAACTCACCGCTGACGAAGCCGCCGGTGTATTTGAAAACATGACGGCTGGCAACGATGCAAAGCCTGTTTTTTACACGGGCATAAATTTCACGAAAGCATCCACCGGCTATCCGCAGCATGAAATCTTACTCCAAACCATCCGGAGAGAATACCCCGACCTTGAGAACACCACACTCGGAGCAGCCGCAAAAAAAGGCTCCCCTGATGGCAGTAAAACACCGCGGCAGGCAAGTCTTCCATTGGTCGTCCATAAACACAAAAACAAGGGTCCGGCTTACACGAAATTGTCCCGGTTTTACCATGACACGGCCTTTTTTTACCAAAACGATGAACCAGCGGAACAGGTGGCCAGCCCGTTTTCGGGTCTGTCTGTTGTGCCTGCCGCTACTGCCAGCCTGTCCAATGTGTCAGCAACTCGCCAGGCGCTGCCGTCTTTCGAATCCGGTGCCTGCACGGGCTGCGGAGCCTGTTTTGTGGAATGCCCTCACGCCGCCATTCCACCCATAGCCATCGGAATGGAAGCCTTTCTTAGAGGAGGCATGGACATTGCAACAAAACGCGGACTGTCTACCGCCAAACTGACACCATTGGTAAAGAACCTCGCCAAGGTGGCGGCCCAGGTCATTCGGTCGTCGGAAGAACCCGCCCCCTCTCCGCCTGATTTTTTTCCTGGCGAAACACGCTATCCGATTGCCACTGCCTGAGCAAGCGATGATAGCGATCCCGCAGAACCTGCTCGTCGATCTCACGCCGCAGCAGCGCCAGAGCAGCGCGCCCATCCGCCTCGGCGCTCCCGCGGACACAGCGCTCCGCGACGAGAAGGGCGACGACGTTCTCGATCAGATGACTGCGCTCGG
>CAZPHZ010000250.1:0-4842 GCA_964586035.1 uncultured Saprospiraceae bacterium | reverse complement strand
GCAAAGTGGATGAAATCTTCAGTGGAGCAGGTGGTGTATTTGTATTTTTCATACAACCCGCGCAGCAGCCCGAAAAATACCTGGTCATCATCCAACGCATTTCGCAGCGTATGCAGCAACCAGGAGCCTTTGAAATATTGGTCGCTTCCACGCCAGCTGGTAAAATTCACCCCCTTGGGACCGAGTATGGGCTCGAAGTTTCGGATAAACGGCCGCTGGCTTTCAAGGTACCTGATTGCGTCGCCGGGGCTGAAAGTGCATTCCACGTAAAGCGCCTCCATGTACGTGGCAAAAGATTCGTGAATCCACATGTCGCAGTGGTCTTTTACACTGATGGCGTTGCCGAAATACTCATGAGCACTCTCATGGATGATGATGTAGTCCCAATTCATGTCGCGGGGAATCATGCCGCCGAGGTACCCCCTTTTGTAGTTGTTTCCATAGGCAATGCCGCTTTGATGTTCCATGCCGAGATAAGGGGTTTCTACCAAAGCATAGCCGTCTTTCCAGAAAGGGTATTTGCCAAAGTATTTTTCATAACATTCGAGCATGGGCTTGACCTGCTCGAACTGCTTCTTTGCCTTTTCCAGGTTATCCGGCAACACGTAATAATCGAGTGCCAGCGAGTCGCCGTCCCCGGCGATATATGTATCGGAAAAATGGCTGTAATTGCCAATGTTCACGGAGATGCCATAACTGTTGATGGGATAGGATACAAACCAGTAAAACAGCGTATTATTTTCATCGAGGCGGGAAGTTTTTCTCAACGTGCCATTTGAAATGCAAGAGAGGTAATTGGGTACCGCCACGTGAATTGCCACACTATCGGGCTCGTCGGAAAGGTGGTCCTTGCAAGGCCACCAAAGGCTGGCCCCGGTTCCTTCACAGGCCACCCCCACCCACGGGTTGCCTTTGGGGTCGTGCGACCAAACAAAACCGCCATCCCAAGGGGCATTTCTTGCTACCACTGGAAAACCCTGATAATATACGCGGATGGTCCCGCTGGAACCGCGGGGCAACATCATAGGCAGATAAACGAATACGGCATTTTCAATGCGATTGAAACTCAGCGATTGGTCATAAAATGTAATGTCATTGATTTCCATGTTTTTAAACAAGTCAACCTGAATTACATTGCAGTCGGATATGGCATCGAAATAAATGTCCACATACCCTTTTATGAATTTCTTGCTGATGCTGATGCCGATGTTGATGTCGTAAAATGTTACGTCGTAGCAGGTGCGTTCCGGCCGCAACATTCCACGGAGTGTGTCAGCGTGGTCGAAGGAATACGATTTATAGAAATCTCTTTGGGCAAAACCGGTGCTCAAGAAGGTCAACAAAAACAGCGCTGGCAAAAGTGATTTCTTCATAACAAGACACTGGTTTACAATTATTTAAAGGCGAAGTTATTTTTGCTTAAATTTGCTCTTTGTCCATGGAAGTGGAAAATTAGCCAAATTCTCCTTTCCGTTGAATGTTTATGCCTTTTGTAATTACTTTGCTGTTTGCGTTTTCCAGGCCCTTTCAAAAGTCTGGGCGGCGCCCTAAAATGAAACAGCCGAAAACATGAAAATAGACGTCGGTCAGGCCATTCAGGAACTTCTCTTTGAACATTTTGACGTCCTCGTTCCGGGGCTGGGAGGGTTCACTTCCACACAGAAAACCGCCACCGCTGACTATGTGCAGGGCGTTGTTTTGCCACCTACAAAAAAGATTGAATTCGATCCCAACTTATTGACAGATGATGGGGTTTTGGTCAACCACATTCAAAAGCAGCACACCGTTACCATGCAGGAGGCGAAGGATGCGGTAGACAAATTCGTGGAAAAAATAAAACAATCCCTGGAGCGGCGCGAAATAGTGGAGATTCCAAAAGTGGGAAGGCTCTATAAGGACTATGAGCATTTAATTCGCTTTATGCCGGAAAATGCGAACCTCGATGCCAGCACTTTCGGCCTGCCTCCGGTACAGTTTGTCCCGGTGATACGAGAGCGGGCAGAACCGGTTCAGCCTCCTGCGAAAAAGCCTTCCGGGACACAAGGGCAGGCTAAAAAGCCAGTTCCGAAGCAACCGCCAGCTGCCACAGAAAGCGATTTGCAACGCATACTCCCATGGTTGGTGCTTGCCTCGGCCATACTTCTCGCCATTAGTTTGTTTTTCATGTTTGGTGGTGATGACACCCCACGCCACCAGCCGCTCGATAAAACCCGCGTCAATGTAAAACCACAGGAGGAGGCTCAATCCCCGCGTGAGAACGAGAATGCCGATGCAGCACCCAGTGGCGCCGGAACGGAAGCCACCAATATACCTGAAGCGAAAAATATCCCGGAAGATGCCGATACGGAGATAAACTCCTATGAGCCAGCCAAAGAAAAAGCCTTTATCGTAGTCCACAGTTTCGGAAAGCGAAGCAACGCCACGAATTTCACCAAACTGCTCTCGGAGGATGGCTTCGCCCCTGAAAACCGAACTTATAAAAATCTGTACCGGGTAGGCATCATTTTCCCATTTTCAAAAGTGACTGAAATCGACAGCATGAAAGCGCTGCTCGGGAAAAAATACAAAGCGGGGCCGAAGCTTTTTGAAGAACTGGATGAATGAGAGTTGGTTGATGGTTGATGGTTGATGGTTGATAGTTGATGGTTGATAGTTGATGGTTGGCAGTTTATGATACCTGTAAATGAAAAGAATAGGTTTACTTTCCGACACGCATGGGTTTCTGGACGATAGCATTTTTTCCCATTTCGAATCGTGTGATGAAATCTGGCACGCCGGAGACATCGGCAGCGTGGAAATGGCGGACCGGCTGGCAGCCTTCAAACCCCTCCGTGCCGTGTACGGCAATATAGACGCACCGGCCCTGCGCCGGCGTTTTCCCGAAAATCTGAGATTTGACATCGAGGGTCTCGATGTTTTTATGACCCACATCGGCGGCTATCCCGGCAGGTACACCAAACGGGTGCGGGACATACTGACCGCCCAACCGCCCAACCTCTACATCTGCGGCCATTCGCACATCCTGAAAGTGATGCCGGATAAGAAATTAAACCTGCTGCACGTCAACCCCGGAGCATGTGGGCAGGAGGGTTTTCACGTCATGCGCACATTGATTCGATTTGAAATCCAGGAGGGCCGGATTCAGCAACTTCAGGTGGTAGAATTGGGAAAGAGAGGGAGCCTGAAATAAAAAAAACGAAACTCTCCGCTCTTGCAGGAATCTCGTTTTTTTTTATTTTTTGAAAATAATACTGTGGCTGAATCACCAGCTCATATCGTCTTCCGAAGTCTCTTTCCCCTCTGAATTACCTTCTGTTTCAGGCGTTTCATTGGTGCCATCCTCATTGGTGCTGGGGGCGTCATTGGCCGGAGTTTCGTTGGTGGTCTCCGATGTTTCGGCTGGCGCATCAGCGGCAGCTGTATCAGCGGTGCCCCCCGCTGCAGCAGCAGCATCTTCAGCGGCAATACGAGCTTCCCACTCTTCCTGGCGGCGATCGAACTCTTCGTAGTCGTAGTCTGGCATCAACTCCGTTTTTACGTAATCAATTGCATTTTGCAATCCCCCGACAAAGCGATTAAAGTCTTCTTTGTACAGGAAAATCTTGTGGCGCTCGTACCCGTGGTCATCGAATTTCTTGGTACTTTCGGTTAGCGTTACATAAAAGTCATCGCCTTTTGTTCTGCGTACGTCAAAAAAGTAGGTTCTCCGTTTACCTGCTCTTACCTTTTGCGAAAACACGCTCTCAAATCTTCTGTCATCGTTCACTGCAAAATATTTTAGTTAGAAAATTTCAACATTGAAGCCCGTTTCAAGCTTGCGGGTTTGCATTAAACCTGACAAATGTAGTGATCAGTTTGAATAATCAAAATTGACGTTGGAGTTTTATGCTGGGGAGGCAGATAATGAAAGCTTTTTTCCGTCAAACGCCCAAAATGATGGATAGCCACTTAGCTACTGCTAATTCCCCGCGGGTTCTTCTTCCATGCGCTGGTTTTCGTACTGTTCGTAATAATACCCGCCCATCTGCAGCAATTCGGAATGGGTGCCTTCTTCCACAATTTCTCCATTTTCAAGTACGATAATTTTATCAAAATCGAGGAGGGAATAAATTCGGTGGGTAATGAGGATGGCTGTTTTGCCGGCCATGGATTTTTGCAAATACCCCAGAATTTTCTTTTCAGTATCTGTATCCACGGCACTGAGGCAGTCGTCGAGTAGCAGGATGTCGGGCTCTTTGATGAGGGCCCTGGCAATGGAGACCCGTTGTTTTTGGCCACCTGAAAGGGTGACACCCCGTTCACCAACCATAGAGTCGTAGCCTTGCGGTAACTCAGATATTTCATCATGAATGGCGGAGTATTCCGTGAATTTCTCCACCTCCTCCTGGCTGGCCGAAAGTTTGCCAAATCGGACATTATTGCTCACGGTGTCTGAAAAAAGGAAGACGTCCTGTGGCACATAACCTATGCGCCGGCGCAGGTTGGCTAGGTCAATTTCCCGGATGTCGTTGCCGTCGATCTCGATGCGGCCATCCGATACGTCGTATAGCCGGAGAAGCAGGTCGGTGATGGAAGTCTTGCCGGAGCCGGTGCGGCCGGTGATTGCCAACTTATCTCCGGGGTGCAATTCGAAACTGACGTTTTTCAGCGCTTGAATTCCCGTGTCGGGATAGACGAAGTTCACTTTGTTGAATACAATATGGCCTTTCAGTTTTCCGGGGGCTATCACAGGGTTGGTGATTTCGGGCTCGCTGTGTAAAAATTCGTTGATGCGCTTTTGCGAAGCTGCTGCCTGTTGAATGATGGAGCTTATCCAGCCGAGGGCGGTGACCGGCCAGGTGA
>CAZPHZ010000249.1:0-4848 GCA_964586035.1 uncultured Saprospiraceae bacterium | reverse complement strand
TTTCATAATTGTTTTTTTTTAAACGATTTTAAAAATTCCGGCAAGGCAAACCTTGGCCGTTCCCATTGTTCATAATTCTAATTCGAACTGCCATTCATTTCCATCATAAACGCTACCTTGGGCTTTCAAAAAAAGCATCATTATGAAAATGACAACTCGACTCGCTTTATTTCTGCTACTCATTTTTTTCACCGCCCAAATATCCTTCGCCCAGAAGGCCGTTGTCTTAGAACCAGGAAGCCAGGCTTGGTTGAAAGAGCGCCTGAGCAAAAAAGAAGTTTATATCACAATGCGAGACGGCGTGAAGTTATTTACTTCCATCTATACACCCAAAAATGGCAACGCCGATTACCCCATTATCATGATTCGTACACCATACAACGTCGAGGGATCCGGGCCAAAGGGTTACAGCCGCTACCTATCGAGCAATGTGCAACTCATTGAGGAAGGTTATATTTTCGCCTTTCAGGATGTGCGGGGAAAGTACATGAGCGAAGGGGAATACATGGATGTGCGTCCGTACAACCCCGAAAAAAGGAGCACGAAGGATATTGACGAAAGCAGCGATACTTACGATGCTATCGACTGGCTCGTAAAAAACGTACCACAGAATAATGGCAGGGTCGGAATATTTGGCATATCCTATCCCGGATTTTATTCCACCATGTCGCTGATTGATGCGCATCCGGCACTGAAAGCCGTTTCACCTCAAGCACCTGTTGCCAACTGGTTTATCGGTGATGATTTCCACCACAACGGCGCATTTTTCATGATGGACGGGTTTGCATTTTACTCGAGTTTTGGAAGGCCCCGGCCAGTGCCTACACGGGAAGGGCAATCTGGGTTCCATTTTCCATCGGAGGATAATTACGACTTTTTTCTCAAAATGGGGCCCGTCAAAAACAGTCAAAAAGTATGCTTTGGCGATACCATCGCATTCTGGAACGACCTGCTTAGTCATCCGGATTACGACGATTTCTGGAAGGCGCGCACCCCTCTACCCTACCTCAAAAAAACAACACCGGCGGTGTTGACAGTCGGTGGCTGGTTTGATGCGGAGGATTGTTGGGGTGCACAGCATGTGTATGCGGCAATTGAAAAGCAAAACCCAGCCAATCATTCTAACCGTGTAATGATAGGCCCATGGTTCCACGGGCAATGGTCCCGAGACAAAGGCGAAAACCTGGGAAATGTTTATTGGGGAAGCGAAACCTCAAAGAAATACAAAGAAGCCGAACTCCAATTTTTCAATTATTACCTGAAGGACAAAGGGCAGATGACTTTGCCGGAGGCCAGTATTTTTATTTCGGGAACTAATGAATGGAAGGCTTTCGAAGAGTGGCCTCCAAAGAATGCAGTTGAAAAGACATTGTATTTCCATGAAAACGGAATACTTGATTTTTCTGCGCCGACTACCATAGAAGCATTCGAAGAATACGTCTCCGACCCAATGAACCCCGTGCCTTACACGGAGGATGTGCACCTGAGGCGCACACGCGAATATATGACTGATGACCAGCGATTCGCAGCACGTCGCCCCGATGTGATGGTGTATGAAACAGAAGCACTCGGGGAAGACATTACTCTTACCGGGCCAGTTTGGGCGGACCTCATGGTGAGCACAACAGGTACCGATGCAGATTACGTCGTCAAGCTGATAGACGTTTTTCCTGACACTTTGAAGGACTACCCGGCCAATGAAAAAGGGGTTCCAATGGCAGGGTACCAGATGTTGGTGCGGGGTGAAATCATGCGGGGAAGGTACCGCAACAGCTTTGAAAGACCGGAGCCTTTCGTCCCCGGTCAGGTGACAGAGGTGAAATATGAAATGCCTGCGGTGGCGCATACATTTAAAAAAGGGCACCGGATTATGGTGCAAGTGCAAAATTCCTGGTTTCCATTAGCAGATCGTAATCCGCAAAAATTCGTGAATATTTACGAATGCAGCGAAAGCGATTTTCAGAAAGCGACCAACCGAATATTCCACGATGCGAAACGATCATCGGCTATTAGAGTGATGGTATTACAAGAGTGATTACATCGCGGAAACATTCATGTGTTCATAGTCCTCTACAGAAAAGCAATGTGATCAGAGCGCCAAATTCACGCTTTGAACCGTAAATGGAATGTTGGAAAAGTCCAACAAGTCCGGCACCTTTCAAACCATATTGTTTCACGCATTAAAACAAAGTCATATCTTTCCGCCATCGACGACCAAATACTCAGCTGATGACAGAATTACCCGCCGTTCTAATGTATTTACTGCCTGGCCTTTTGCTGGGTGGTGGCGCAGGTTGGCTATTAGCAAAATGGAAATATGCTCATCTCATTATTTCGAAGAATGAAATTGAAGAAAAGTACGTTTCACGTGACTTCCATCAGGTTTTAATGGAGGCTAAAGGGCAATTGGAAAGGGAAAACTCCGCGCTCCGTGAGGACCTACTTGCCATTGAAAAAGTGTTGTCCGCCAAAGAAAGGGATTTACTTTATTCAGAGGAAAAACTTGCCCATTGGGAGAAGGATTATGAGGAGTTGCAAAAAAGAGCGCATGTGGAGTTCGAGAACATAGCCAACCGCCTTTTAGAAGAAAAATCCAAAAAATTCACCGACCAAAACGAGAAAAAATTAAACGATTTGTTGCATCCCCTTCGGGATAAGATTCGGGAATTCGGTCAGGACATTGACCGGCGGTTCACCGACGAAGCTAAGGATGTCGTTTCCCTCAAAAAAGAAATCGAAAACCTCAAGAACCTGAATAGCCAGCTAAGTACTGACGCACAAAACCTCGCCTCGGCGCTGAAGGGCAACTCGAAGACACAGGGTGATTGGGGTGAATTTCAACTCGAACTTTTATTGGAAAAAGCAGGTTTGCAAAAAGACACACATTATTATGCCCAACCTTCTTTCAAAGATGAAAACGGCCGGGACAAGCGCCCTGATTTTATCATTCAACTCCCAGAGGGTAAGCACCTTATTGTGGACAGCAAGGTGTCACTAACAGCCTACGAAAAGTTCTTCAATGAGAAGGATGATATTAAAAGGAACGCATATCTGAAAGAGCACACCGCCAGTATCCGGGGACATATCAAGGATTTGAGCAGCAAGAATTACCAGCAACTCTACCAGATAAATACCCCTGATTATCTATTGCTGTTCGTACCTATTGAACCGGCTTTCGCCACCGCTTTGCAGCATGACAGCAAACTTTTTCTCGACGCACTTGAAAAGAATATCGTCATTGTTACTACCTCTACCCTACTCGCCACCATGCGAACTGTGTCCTATATTTGGCGGCAGGAACTCCAAAAGAAAAATGTACTGGAAATTGCCCGCCAGAGTGGATTACTCTACGACAAATTTGTGGGATTTGTGTCTGACCTTCAGGATATGGGCCAGCGACTCAACCAGGCGCAGGATTCTTACCACCATGCGATGAACAAATTGTCCGATTCCAAAAAATACGGCGACACGCTAATCGGCAGGGCCGAAAAAATAAAATCGCTCGGAGCAAAGACCTCGAAAACGCTACCTAAAGACCTGCTGGAAGATGAAGAAAACGCCAAAGATAAATCACTACTATAGATATTGTTTTACGTAATGTCATGTGTTCATGCGGAGGATTCGTTAGTTTCTCCACCTCTAAGTCTTTGAAAATTCTCCGCAATAAATTTTTCGCACCTACTCAATCTCCTGTTTTACAAACCCTAACAAATGGGCTTATCAAATCATCCATGCTTCAACTCCGGAAGTCTCTAAACAAATTTTGGCTTCTTATTTGCTATTTCATAATGTGTAAGTGCCGAAAATGCCGGCTTCAATTAGTTACTTTCCAAACGAGTTACAAATCATGAGAAGATTGAGCATCCTCCCCCTTTTGTTTATCGCCCAAATGCTGACGGCTCAATATTATGAAGCCGGAAGCTACATCGGAATTTCCAATTACCTCGGCGATTTGAGCGAGCAGCGAATGATTCCAGAAGAATCCGGTCTTCTGACCGGGATATACGGAAAGTTCAATTTTTCCAGATACATTTCCATAAAAACTTCTTTTACCAAGGGCCGCATCAGTGGTACGGATACAAACGCAAGGAGGAAAATAAACCGTCAACGAAACCTCAACTTCCGCTCTGACCTTCTCGAATTGGCGACCACAGTGGAACTCAACCTTTCCCCTTATAACATCCGCGACAATAAGACCGGTATACCGTATGTTTTCGCCGGTCTTGCTGTTACAAGTTTCAACCCACAGGCCCAAATGAGAGGGTCCTGGTACGATTTGCACCCCTTGCAAACAGAGGGTAAAAGATACAGCCGCACTACGGTGGCATTGCCATTTGGAGTGGGCCTGAAATTTAATTTGACCTATAAGGTGAATTTTGGTTTTGAATTTGGTGCCCGCAAAACATTTACTGATTATCTGGATGATGTGAGTTCATATTACCCTGATATTTATTCACTGCGCAATTTTGCTCCGGCAACAGCGGCTCTTTCCTTTCGCAC
The DNA here is from genome assembly GCA_964586035.1 of uncultured Saprospiraceae bacterium. Classification (GTDB taxonomy): domain Bacteria; phylum Bacteroidota; class Bacteroidia; order Chitinophagales; family Saprospiraceae; genus UBA6168. The sequence goes on along the minus strand of CAZPHZ010000249.1, from coordinate 348 downwards.
GCCCGAATTGACCGGGGAATTTGGTGAGAATCCAGTTGGTAATAATCGTGGCGACACGGGAAACAAGGACTGGTATTTCTTCGCTGGGCTAAATGTTTCAGTCAACCTAACCGACAAGTATGGAATCGACTTCGACCCACGTTACGAAATATTCAAGGAGCATTTAAAGAAGGAAAAGAAAGACAAGCGAAAAAGGATAAACAAGCGGTACAAGAAAGCCAAATACCAGAAAAAACTCCGGCTGAAAAAAAGGAAGAATGAACTACAACCTGTGGTGAAAAAGCGAATAAAATAAAAAAAAGGTGCGGAATCATTCCGCACCTTTTTTCATGTACATTCGGCATGAAA
>CAZPHZ010000248.1:0-4861 GCA_964586035.1 uncultured Saprospiraceae bacterium | reverse complement strand
CATATGCAGATAAGGAGTTGGGGTGGCGGCAAACAACTGCGGCATCCCATCCCGGCGCGTCCATTGTTTTAGAGGGCGTATGGTTCGATTTGGGAAACATCGGGCAAGGTTTCGACAACGACGGCGACTTCATACCCGACCGGAATTTCCTCTTGCAGCCGGTGGGCAATCCGGCAGTTTTCGATGCCAACTGTTTTCGCCTCGTCAAAGTGTCGGGGCTTATTGCGTTGAAGAGCAGTGGGGGAGGGGCCACTGTTTTCGAGTTTGAAGACCAAATGCATTTTCCCAACAACCCTTCCGACGTGAATGGCGGCGTCGGGATGATATTTTATGAATTCGCAGTATTGAATGGCCCCTGTTCCTCGCAACTCTCACCTTATCAGGAGGTTGCGTCGGGGATGAATGAAAAATACAACGGCGATTACGGACAATCGGGAGGTACTCTCACCTCACCCGCTCCCAATGCCACTTTTGTGAAAACAGGCCCCATCTCGGCAGCAAAGGGAAGCCAGGTTTCGTGGCAATTGAAATTTGTAAACAATGATTCGGTGCCGCTCGGCAAACCCGAATACGGAGCTGGAATCGTCATCAGGGATTCCATTCCGGCTAATATGCAATATGTGGCGGGTTCGGCAGCAGCGGGGAATGCGTTGCCACCTGGCCTTTCGGTTGCCGTTCTGTATTCCGCCAATCATGGACTCTCGTGGGACAAGGCTGAACCCTCGCCTGCTTCAACTGTCACCGATGTGCAATGGTGGCTCAACCAATCTTTGAGTGCAGGTGACTCTGTCGTCGTGAGCCTCGGTGCGGTTATTTCACCGGCATATCCAAATACGGTAATGAAGAATACGGGTATGGTCAGTTTTGGCAATGCATTGCCTTTTCTCAGCGCCACCGCCGAAACGGTGATAGACGGAACCTATACCCTTAGTTGCAAGGTTTTTAAAGACAATGGAGAAGGCACGAATGGTGAAGAGGATGAAACCTATGCAGTTGCTGTGACAAATCAAAACGGCGTTTCAAATGCTGAAGAATCGTTGGGGCATCCCGATAATGAGTACTCAAAGGTTTACGATAGCGATGATTACATCACCCTCGATTTGGGAACAACGGTGCCTGCCGGGCAAAACTATTCGATAACCTGGCGCAGAAAAAGCAATTACGGCGACGGAGCTTCGGCGGAAATCTTCATCGAGGAGTCTCCCAATGCAAGTGCATTTACTCCCCAGCCTTTTACACCCAGCACGACTTCCAAATCTACATTCGTTACCACCAGTGTGACGGCCAACGTGAATACACGGTATATCAAGTTAAAAGAATTGACACAAAACGGCGATGACTTCGACCTCGATGCCGTCACAGTGGTGGGATGCGACAGCGAGCAACAGGATTGCAACCACGGAATCTTCGCCGATGGCGTTCAGAACGGCAATGAACAGGGTATCGCAAATGTAACCGTGAATTTATATCTCGATGGCAATGCAGACGGTAAATTCGACGCCAACGACCTGCTTACCCGCACCGCTGTGACCGATGCATCGGGGGCTTGCCAGTTCGGAAATCTTGCTGGCGGCGATTATTTCGCTGCGGTAGACCACAACGACACCGATATTCCTGACCGATGGACCAACACCACGGCCCTGTCGTATTCTTACCCGAATTTCAATGGCACGGGAGCAGTGGCGAATTTCGGTTTTGCTCCTTTGCTGGAAGTGAAAAATACACTCAACGGGGAATCGGAGGTGTACGAAACCGATGACTGTAGTTTCGATGTGGAACTCACGAACCTCAGTCACGCTGGCGATGCCAACAATTCGTCCACCGTCGTTTCATGGGCATCGGTAGTAGATCCGGCTACCAATTACGACCAGACCCCGCAAAATATGGTGGGGGTTCCCGACCATAATCTGGCCTATTTTACCGGCAACTGGGATAAAAAGGCTGTGGTCAAGGGTTTTGATTTTGGCGCTCAGACCGGTACAATCGAGAAGGTGGAAGTATTGTTTTCCATTTGCACTGACTCCCCGGTGAACAATGATAAATTGCGTGCATCTTTTCAGTTGGAATCGGGCGGTACGCAGAAGTTTCCGGACCCCGAATGGAGCAAAAACAGCTCACCCAACCTCAACGATTACGTGGGGGTTCCCTCTCTCGGTTTCATCATCGTGGACATCACCGATTATCAAAATTGGGACTGGCCGTTATTCGACCCCGCATGGGCCATAACCCTTGAAGGGGTGAAACACGGAAGCAACGATGGTGCGCATCTTTACATCGACGCTGTGGGTGTGCGCGTCACGACCGACACCGGCCAACAGGACACGGAAGGCCAACCGGGCAATGCCCATAATACCATCTCCGATTTGCCATTGAAGTATGAATTTGACGATGGAAAACTCGAATATACCGGAGCTTCCCTGGAGCCGGACAACATCGATGGCGGCACCATCTATTTCAATAATGTGGGGCCTTTATACCCGGCTCAGACCAAAAAAGTGACCCTGAATTTTAAAGCTAAAAACGCCACCACGGCCACCTGCAACGAGGAGGAACCGCATTGCAACACTGAACCGGATGCTTATACATTGTGCGCCATCCCTGCTTCGGGCTATTTTTCCGATGTGGTCATCAATGGCAATACCACCTGGAACGCCGTTTTCCCGAATGTGGACCCCCAAAATGTGAACAAAAAAATAAGGGTGCGAGGCACCGGCACTATCACCCTTCCGGCCGGCAATCTGAAAATTCTCAGTTTCAATTCGCTGCTCGTGGTGGATGGCCCGGAATTAATTGTAACCAGTGGCAATGTCATTCTGCAGGATGGAGCTTGTGCCATTTTTAAAAATGCCATCCTGCGCACCTTCGGCAACATTAGCATGACGGGCAACACCCTGTTTTGCTTCCACGATTGCACGATCGAGTGCGGCGACGAAGAGGCCGGCGGGCTGTTCAACTCCGGTGGCAGCCCTTCCAGTGCCGATTTTATCAACGACGGAGGACAGCTTTACCTCAACCACGTGTGCATGAACGTCACTCATGATTTCAAACTCATGAGTAGTGACGAAGGCGAAAACACACTCATAAATGTATGCGCCGAAATTGGAGACCAGGGGCCCAACAACCTCTCCACCGGTATCATCGACGGACAAGACAGCGGTAACCTCCAAAACAGCCGCGAGATGGAAATTTATCACTCCGAAATCGTGGTGGCCCAAAACATTCAAAACCAGAGTAACGGGGAGTTGTTGGCCTGCGAAACGGATTTTCGCACCCTCAACGGGCATTTTCAAAATTCGGGAGAATTCGAAGGTTGCAGCGATGTGATTTGGGTGGACGATGCCCACGTCATCCAGAATACCGATGAAGATTGGGAGGCAGCATTGTCCCAACGCCGGGGCGTCGCCATCGGCGAGTTTGAAAATTTGCCGGCCAACTCTTCGTTGACTGCTATCGCCAGCAGTTTCAATAACTGCAACTGCTCGCCTTCCCCGGCTGAAGTCTGTACCGATGGCACCGGAACCCGTGCCATTGTGGATGATGCACACAATGCCGATGGCCTCCCGGTCAACAAGGATGAAGACGATGAATGCGTGGAAATATTGAACCGCGGCTCTGTTTCAGGTTTCGTTTTTGCCGATAAAGATAACGACGGCTGGAATGGCGAACTGGGCTACGTCGCAGGCACAGATTTCTTTTTGAAAGGCGTGGCCGTTAAAGTATACGGCTGCAAAGACGCATCGGGAGACATGATAACCAACCCCCATAAAGAGACCAAGCCATGTGACCACAGCCAGAATGGCGGCACCTGGACATTACTTGCCACCGATACCACCGACGATTCCGGGGGCTATGAATTCAAAGGACTCAGCGATGGTTACTACTACACCGAAGTAGTGGTCGCTACCGTGCCATCCGGAATCAACGAAACCGCCGATCCCGACAAAACCGAAGGCCTGTGCAACCATTGTGACAACAGGTGGAAAAAACCCAACGCCAAGATGAAAGACCTCGGCATTCTGGGCATCGGCAACGACCATTACGAAGTCAATTTCGGCTATGCCGTAAATGAAGCTATTACGGGTAAAATTTGGGAAGACGCAGATGGCGATGGCGAAGAGGAAGAGGGCGAATGCCCGCTCGCCGGTGTGGAAGTAGAACGCGTGCACGCCGGGTGTACCGAAGGGGTGGATTGCCCCACGGCCACCACCGATGAGGAAGGAGAATACCATTTTGATGACCCCGACCCGACTGAAGAACATTACATCAAGGTGAAATTCAACTCGCTGCCGGAAGCGCATGGCTGGGCCATCACCGATGAAGCCGATGACTCGGAAGATAACGAGATTCACGTCCATGTCGAATCGGGGCATCACAGCGACGACAACGATTTCGGTTGCCACCGCGAGGGGACTTCAAAAGTAAAAGGCTCCGTATATTACGACTGGGAAGGCAACGGCTTTCACAACAGCGAAGACGAGGGCATCCACGATGTGGAAGTAAAGCTGTACCGCGACGAAGACGGCGATGGCCATCGCGACAAATGCGATGCCCTGGTAGAAGTGGTTCACACCGACAGCAGTGGCGTGTATGAATTTGCACAAAAAGATAGCAATAACTATATCGTGGAAGTGGATGAAACATCGCTCCCCATTTATCCCGACCAAACCGAAGACGCCGATGAAGACGACATTTGCTCTGTTTGCGACGGGGAAAGCGACGTGCACCATCTGGGCCATGGCGAGCACCGCGACAAAATCGATTTCGGCTATAAAAATCACGGAGATGGAGAGGTAGAAGGTCTCGTGTCTTTGGATGAAAATGCCAACGGCCTGCACGGCGGAAACGAGCCGGGCATCGGTAA
>CAZPHZ010000247.1:0-4867 GCA_964586035.1 uncultured Saprospiraceae bacterium | reverse complement strand
CGCCCAACAGCACAAACATCGGGCCGGGGCACACACCCGCCAACGCCCATCCGAGGCCGAAGATGAAGCCCCCGAAAATGTATCGCTTCCAGCTCGTGTCTTTATCGTTGATGGTAATCTCCTGCCCTTCAATAGATTTCAGGTGCCGCCGCTTTATCCACTGCACCACGATGATTCCCAACGCGATGGCAGACAGGATGATGCCGTACATGTGGAAGGACTGGAAGTGAAACATTTCGTAAATCCGGAACCACGAGGCCGCCTCGGTTTTATACATGGTGATGCCGAACAAAATTCCGACGAGAATATATCTTGACATTTTCATGAGTCGCAGTTTTTATTAATTATTTGAAAATCAACGGGAACAGCACGTAGGTCATAAAAAGGCCTCCCGAGAAGAAACCGATGACAGCGTACATGGAGCCCAATTGCAAAGCCGACATACCGCTGATGGCATGACCGGATGTGCAACCCCCTGCGTACCGTGCACCGAATCCCACCATGAATCCACCGCCCACAATAATGATCAACCCTTTGAGGGTAAACAAGGCAGGCCAATCGTAAAACTCCGGCACCAGCGGCACTTTACCTTCTTCGTAATTGAAGCCGAGATTTTTAAGACTCTCAATCGTAGCTGCCGATACATGCGCCACGTCGCCATCCGGGGACACGAAATAGTGGGCTGCCAGATATCCTCCGAACATGGCTCCAAGTGCTACCAGCAGGTTCCACCCTTGCGATTGCCAGTCGAATTTGAAAAAGTTGGCCATGTTTTCTGCCCCGTCAGCAGCGCACATGACTCTGAAATTACCGGAGATGCCGAATTCCTTTCCAAAAAATAAAAGGATGAACATCACAAAAACGATCATCGGTCCCCCGACCCACCAGGGCCACGGCTGGCTGATAAAGTCTTTGATTTGAATGAAAAATTCAGGTACCATAATTACTTTTTTATACTGATTCAAATAAGCAGGAGAGGTGTTTTTCGGGGGTAAAATTCCAATAGAAAAAGCGCCTTTGACTTAATAAACCGCATTAAAAAAAATGAGATTTAGCACCAAAACCCCTTTATTTATGGGACTTTTGTCAATATTCATCTTGCGTGACAACGGTCACTGAACAGGGTGTAATAGAAGCTTAATTTTCCGTGTTTCTATTCCGTCCAATTCCATCGCATTTACCCCTTTCCCTTCCTATCAGACTTTCTCGAGTCAAAATTAATTGAACGCCACCGCCGCCCCGATGGGGGACGAGTTCGGATGCCACTTCAAGTTGCGCCCGAACTTCGAAGCCGGCAATAGGAGGTTCGTAGGTTTAGATGTTCCAACTTAATCTGCTCAACCTCTCTCAACCTGACTGTTTTGCCTCTATTCCCTCCTGCTATTATCTTATTCGAAAACAAGCCGCCTTTAGGGGTAAGTTATTTCCTAATGCATCGTTAAGAGTAACATGCATTTGAACATCCGGCCTCCAAAGGCCTTTTTACCCACAGACGAATCATTATTAAATTTCAACTATGAAAACCCGGCTTTTGATTTTCCTGGCACTGACTGCAACTCCGCTTTTCCTTACAGCCCAAATCGGTGGCTGGAACCCCAAATTGGAGGAGAAATCAGAACAAACCATAAAAACGTTTAAAGAAAAAAACCACGACCTCGAAGCATTTTTTGAAAAGGCTTACGGGTACGCTGTTTTCCCTTCCATCGGCAAAGGAGGAATAGGCTTCGGCGGGGCCATGGGTTCGGGCGTCGTTTACGAGCAGGGCCGCCCAGTAGGAAAAGCACGCGTCACACAGGTGACCGTCGGCTTCCAACTTGGCGGACAGGCTTACAGCGAAGTCATTTTCTTTGAAACCCGCCAAGACCTCGACCGCTTCAAGGCCAGCAAATTCGAGCTGGCAGCCCAGGCCTCGGCCGTTGCGCTTGACCTCGGCGCTTCCACCAATATAGCCTACGAAAATGGCGTGGCGGTATTCACCATGACCAAAGGGGGCCTGATGTACGAGGCTTCCGTCGGTGGACAGAAATTCAAGTATAAACCTGATAAGGGGGCAGCCCGCTGAACAGCTAAGATTAACCCTTTTCAACCCTCTCACTTCCAAAACAAAAAAAGGGACGCCAAAGACTGGCGTCCCTTTTTTTTGTTTGCTTTTTCGGTATTAACGAACGACGAATTTTTGAGCTTGCGTTTGTCCCTGAACCTTCGTTGTGCACACATAGACGCCGGCTTGAAGGCTGGTCAGGTCGATGGTAATCTCGCTTTGGCCGGGCTGGGCAGCTGTGCCGGTCACCATTCTGCCGTTCATGTCGAAGATGTACACTTCCACGCTGGTATCGATGTTGTCGTTTACATTCAGGGTGAATTGGCGGGCACCGCTAACGGTGATGGACATGTCATTGGCAGCATTGGCGATGGTGACAACTTCTACAGAAGTCAGGGAAGTGTTGCCGTCGTAGTCGATTTGGCGAATGCGGTAGTAGCTGTTGCCTGCGGTGGGATGCTCGTCCACGAAAGAGTAATTCTGAAAAGCGTCGATGGTACCTGCACCCTGCACCTGGCCAATCTCTTCGAACTGAATGCCGTCGGTGCTGCGCTCTACCGAGAAGAAGTCGTTGTTTTTCTCGGTAGCCGTTGTCCAGCTTACATTTACGCTATTGTTCAAAACTTCGAGGCGGAAACCGGCCCACTCAACCGGCATAGAAGCTCCGGCGGGAACGCCGAGTGTCCCGTCGCCCTGAACGCCACCGGCATTAACAATGGCTTCGAGTCCGTAGTCTGTGTAATTAGCTCCGTCCGTGGTCACTCTTATTTGTTCATTTTCATTTTCAGATTCCAATCCTTCCTCATTTTCAGGGTCAATGGTGATAAGGTCGCCGGTATTGATGATTATCATGGCGTTGTTCTCGTTGAATTTCAATTCACCACCCTCCTCTTCGTCACCTTCGATGGTTACCGTGACATCACCGCTCAATGTACTTAAATCGAAAGCTTCGTTTTCAATTTCAAATTCAACCTCTTCAGGGATAACTATTGTATAAGGAGCGCCGCTGTCGGGAGTGCCTGAGTTAGAAACCAACCATTCAATCACGGAACCTTCTTCGTATGTGCCATTGGTAAGAACGAAAGTAGTCTGAGCCTGAGAAATAAAAGAGGAGAAAAAGAAAGCGAGTGTAAGAGTTGCAAGTGTGTGAGCGTTTGTCGTAAATGTCATCTTAAGTTTCTGTTTTCAAGTGGGGGAAAGGGTGAAAATTGCGGGGGGCGGGAAAAAGTCAGGGGGGATGCGTTACAATACCCCAATTGGCAAGCTCCATGCCAACAAAGAGTGATTTCCCTGGTCACAATATTCCGAAAACCTGCAAAAGTGCCCCATCCACTCAGATATGTGACGAAACAAATTTTACCAACAAAATAAACACGTGCCTGATTACAAAGCATTAGAAATAAATCCCGTGATACATTTTCGCTGACTATTTCAGTCGGGAATGACTGGAAAAATTTTTGAATTTTTATTTTACTAATTTGAATTCAGGACCGGCACATGACGAATTCGCTTTGAATTCGCGGTATTCTATCGGGAAATAATGCTAAAAACAGAAAAGTCAAAGTGGTTCAGATGGCAGGATTCTCCTCTTTTGACCTGTCAAGACGTTGGCTGAAAACCCACGCTAGCGCAGTGTACAACAACAGCCCGGCAGGCAAGGCAAGGATGGCCCAGCCAAATGCTCCGCAAACGTTGGCCAGCCACAATGAGCGCAAGGCTCCGAAAAAGCTCCCGGCAAACTGGCTGCGGAGCATCTCCAGCGTGAGTCCCGACCCCGGCTCGCCAAACAACCACTCGCCGAAGCGAATGAAAGGTATGATGAGCATGAGTTGCAACGGATACACGAGATAGCTGAGCGCCATCATCAGCGGCAGGTTGAGCCGGAAGGCCAGGGCGATGACGGTGATGGCAATGGTGGTGGTGCCCAAAATGGGGAACAGCCCGAGCAATACGCCCAAAGTGGTGCTGAGGGCCAGGGCCCGCGGCGAGGTGCCCTGTTTGAGCAATACCTTCAATTGCTGAACTCTTTTATTTTTTTGCAGCCAATTCTTCATCGTACGGTGAGGGTGGTATTCAGCTTTTCCACGGGGAGGGTGTCGGTGCCGCCGCCGATTCTGTGCACCAGCACCGATGGCAGGCCGTCGTCTTTGCCCAGCCCGAATGTCAGGGTGTGCGACTGGTCTGAAGCGAGGCCCTCGCCCACCACCTTTTGCGCCCAAAGTTTCCGGCCGTCGGTGCGGGTCAGTTCCACGGTGGCATTCAAATATTCACACGATTCGGGCAGGCGCACCTTCAGCCAGTTGTTGCCATTGGTGCCGCGGCTGATGCAGGCCAGAGAGGCGCAGTCGAGGTTCACCCAGACGAGGTCGGGGTAGCCATCGAGGTTGAAATCGGCCACGAGCGGGGTGATACCGTTGCGGGGGTTTTGCGCTCCGTTTGCTTTTTCGATGTTTGCGAACCTGTGGCCGGGCAACTGCATCAGAAAGCGCGATGGCAGCGGCAGGATGCGGCTGTTGGGCAGGTCCACGTAATTTTCAGCCACGGCCAGGTCTTGCAGACCGTCGAGGTTGAAATCCTCGAATACGGCACCCCATGCGAATTCGTAATTGGCCACATGGGCGCTATCGGCCACATCTTCGAATTCGAAGTTTCCCTTGTTTTTCAACAAAATCCAGTCGGTGACGAGGGTTTGGTCGTCGCGCAGGTCGCCCCGCAGCAATGTGGACGGCAGACTCTTGGCGACGCTTGAAAAGAACAGGTCTTGCAGGCCGTCGTTGTCGTAATCGGCGATAGAGATGCACATCGGGTCACTACACAGCCTCGGCA
>CAZPHZ010000246.1:0-4878 GCA_964586035.1 uncultured Saprospiraceae bacterium | reverse complement strand
TTAGACCTTAGACTTTAGACCTTAGACCTTAGACTTTAGACCTTAGACCTTAGACTTTAGACCTTAGACCTTAGACCTTAGACTTTAGACCTTAGACTTTAGACTAGTAAACTCCATCCTCCGTCTAATGTCTAATGTCTATCGTCTAATGTCTATCGTCTAATGTCTATCGTCTAATGTCTAATGTCTAATGTCTAATGTCTAATGTCTAATGTCTAATGTCTCACACTCAATTCCTCAGCGGCTTATTTGTCGTCAGCATATGCTGTATACGTTCGAGGGTTTTCTTTTCACCACAAAGGCTGAGGAATGCCTCCCGTTCCACATCCAAAAGATATTGTTCGGATACTTTTTGAGTGCCGGTCAGGTCACCACCGCAAAGCACCCAGGCAATTTTCTTGGCGATTTTAATGTCGTGTTCGCTGGCGTAATTGCCGAGTTTCAACTCGTTGGCGGCGAGGTACAAAGCCGCGAGGCCACCCCGCCCCAACACGGTAATATCCTCCCGCTGAATGGGTTGCACGTAGTTTTTGGCGGCTTCGAGCACTCTTTTTTTCGCTTCCGCAATATTGCGTTGCACATTCATCACCACCTCGTCTTTGCCGGGTTTCAGATACCCCAACTTAAATCCCTCTGGTGCCGAGGTAGCCACAGAGGCTAAAGCGATGGTTTTGAATTTATCGATGAGTGTCGGCATTTGAACGTCGCCCTCGAAATAGGCATCACTTGCCCTGACGGCAAACTCCTTCGTTCCACCACCACCGGGCAACAGCCCAACACCCACTTCCACGAGACCGATGTAGCTCTCGGCGGCGCACAAAGCAGCGTCGCAATGCATGAGGGTTTCGCAGGCTCCACCGAAGACATAACCCTGCGAGGCCAACACCACCGGAATGCTCGAATAGCGGGTACGCATCACCGTGTTTTGGAAAGTGCGCACGGCAAAGTCCAGTTGGTCGAACTCCTGCTCATACGCCATCATGGCAATCATCATCAGATTGGCCCCGACCGAGAAGTTTTTGGCATTGTTGCCGATGACGAGGCCCTTCCAATCGCCTTCTTCCGCCAATTGAATGGCCTCGTTCATTCCGCGCAGCACTCCTTCGCCGATGGTGTTCATCTTGCTCTGAAATTCAAGGCAAAGTACGCCGTCGCCAATGTCATGCAACGTGGCGTCAGGATTCTTATACACCGGTTTTTGGTCGCGGTAGTTGTCGAGAATAATAAATTCACCGGTACCAGGCACACGGTTGTATGTCTTCGCATTTTGGTCGTAAAACAGTCTTTCTCCACCTTCCCTTTTATAAAAAGAAGTATGGCCGGCCGCCGCCATATCTTTCACCCATTGGGCGATGGTTTCGCCCTGAGCTTCTGCCATTTCGATGCCTTTTTGCAAACCGATGGCATCCCAGTATTCGAATGGCCCGAGGTCCCAGGCGAAGCCAGCCCGCAAGGCATCGTCAATACTGAACAGGTGGTCCGCTATTTCGGGAATCCTGTTGGAGGCATAGGCAAACAGGCCGAGCAGGGAGCGCCGTACCAATTCCCCGCCTTTGTCTTTGGCTCCAAAAAGTGCCTGCAATCTCTGCGTCAACTTTTCCGTCTGTTTGGCCACTGCAAGGCTGGGCAAGTTGGGGCGCGCAGTTTTTACGTACTCTAATGTTTCTAAGTTTAGGGCGAGCACCACACTTCTGCCTTTCTCGTCGCGTTCGCCTGTTTTTTTGTAAAATCCCTGACCCGATTTATTTCCCAGGAATTTGTTGTCGAGTAAAAACTGAAGGTATTTTGGAATTTTGAATGCTCCTGCCTGCTCGTCATTGGGGCAATTTTCTTTGATACCTCCGATGACCTTAGCCGCCGTGTCGTGCCCGACGAGGTCTCCGAGTCTGAAAGTACCAGTCCTTGGCCTTCCGATGGCAGGTCCGGTAAGCGCATCCACTTCATCAATGCGCAGTCCGATTTCGGTGGTGAGCTGGTAAATCTTGGCCATGGCGTACACCCCCACTCTGTTTGCAATAAAAGCTGGCGTGTCCTTGCAGCGCACGGTCTGTTTGCCGAGGTAAACATCGCCGTATTGCATGAAAAAGTCCACCACTTCGGGGCTGGTGTCCGGGGTTGGTATCACCTCGAAAAGCCGCATGTAGCGCGGTGGATTGAAAAAGTGTGTCCCGCAAAAGTTCTTGCGAAAGTCCTCGCTGCGACCGTCCAGCATCAGGTGAATGGGGATGCCGGAGGTATTGGATGTTACTAACGACCCCGGTCGCCGGTATTTGTCTACCTTTTCGAAAACCAACTGTTTGATGTCAAGGCGTTCCACAACCACTTCAATGACCCAGTCGCAATCGCCGATTTTTTCAAAGTCATCTTCAAAATTTCCAATCTTGATGCGGCTGGCAAAGGCCTTATTATATAAAGGAGCCGGTTTGGATTTTATGGCGGCAGCCAGCGCCTTTGTGGCGATGCTGTTCCTGGAGGCCTTGTCTTTTTGTTTTGCCTCCGGCAAATCACGCGGAACTATATCGAGCATGAGAACTTCCAGACCCACATTGGCGAAGTGACAGGCTATACCAGAGCCCATTACGCCGGAGCCTAATACTGCAACTTTTGTTATTCTTCTCATTTTGGGAAAATATCATTGGGCCATCGAGCCATTGCCTTCAGAGCTATTCCGCCCCCGTCAGCTATTGCACTCGACAAACATGTGTTAGCGAATTTTCGCTGATTTGCAAATTTATAAACGGATAACGGAAAACAAAGTTTCCCTGACATTTTCAGTAAAAATTTATCTCCCGTGTAAAACATTGTGATAAAGCAAAAAACGCTAACTTTCGCACTCATTTTAACACTTTATCAAACGCAGGCGTCGTTGTTATCCCCGCATCCCGGTTTTCAGCTATTGGAATATGGGTCGAAATGGGGATATGCGCACAAACCGGAAAATAAAAAACTGACTTTATGTTTCAGCACATCTTGTTTTTGCAGGTCACTGACATCGAAAGAACCACAGAAACACAATCTATCCTTGACCTCCTTTTTTCAGGAGGCGCGGCGGGGGCGGCCATTGTTCTCGTTTTGCTGGTCCTCTCAATCGTGGCCCTCTACATTTTCATCGAGCGTTACATGACCATCAAAAAAGCGGGACATGTGGATGAAAACTTTATGAACAATATTAGGGCAAATGTAAATGCCGGCAATATTCAAGCTGCCCGCACACTTTGTCAAAACACCGATACCCCGGTTGCCCGTATGGTGGAAAAAGGACTCGCCCGTATCGGCAAGCCTCTGCGCGATATCGACGCTGCCATTGAGAATGTCGGCAACCTGGAAATTTTCAAGCTGGAAAAAAACCTAGCCACCATTGCCAGCATTGCAGGTGCAGCACCTATGATTGGATTTCTCGGCACTGTAACCGGGATGATCATGGCATTTTTCAACATGGCCAAAGAGCAAAACGTGACTCCGCAACTGCTCGCAGGAGGTATATACCAGGCGCTCATCACCACAGCGGTCGGCCTCATAGTCGGCATTTTCGCATTTATTGCATACAACCTGTTGGTGGTTAGCGTGGACAAGGTAGTGTACAAAATGGAGAGGCATACCACGGAATTCATGGATCTCTTGCAAGAACCTTCTGCCTAAACGAATTTTCAATGGCTTTAAAAAGAAGAAATAAAACCAGTGCGGAATTCAGCATGGCGTCATTGACGGATGTCATCTTCCTGCTGCTCATTTTCTTTGTTCTGACCTCCAAGTTGGTGCGAATCACACCATTCGAACTGCCGGAGTCGGATTCTAAAACCCTGGCCCCGGTCACTGTGGTGGTGGAGGTTGGCGAAGATGGCAGGTACAAACTCAGCGGTAAGACGATGGGCAGAAGGCAACTCGAAGCTTCGCTCAGAAAGCAGTTAAAAGGAGTGAAAAATTCCCGGGACATCACGTTGACCATTGCGGCACAAAAAGACCAAGCCTTCGATCGCGTCATAGATGTAATTGAAATAGCCGGGAAATTGAAGGTCAAAGCCATTTTGGCCACACAGCCAAAGCAGTCCTGACCGCATTGCTGTTAGTTTTTACCGATAACGAATCATCATGGCTCTAAAGAAAAGATCTAAAGTAAATGCAGAGTTTAGCATGGCCTCATTGACGGACATGATTTTTCTGTTGCTGATATTTTTCGTGCTGAATTCTACCGTCGTTGCCCCGAATTCACTGAACCTTAAATTACCCGGAACAAGCAGGTCTCAGGCTCGCATTGATTCAAAGACCGACGACGTCCGGATCAGTGACAGTGGGCATTACTATCTGAACGGGAAGCGAGTGTCTCCATTCAATTTGGAACAGCGGCTCGGCAAGAAAGCCGGAGGGTCCCCCAAAAAAATAGACATCACCATTTCACCTGAACCCGGTACCGCCGTGAAATATGTGGCTTTCGTAATGGACATCGCCATGCGGTACGAAATAAATGCTATTCTGACCAAAGAAAAGTAACCAGCACCCGGCTATTTAGGCTCGCATAGGGTATGTTAACGATTTGAAAAAACACCGAGGAGGGCCTACCATTTTTTCTCAATACGTCGTTCTTCAAGCATAGAATAAAACATCGTGACATGGAAGACATCAGTAAAACCGAAGAACAGAACAAACGCAAAGGATTCATTTTCAGCGTTGTATTTCATACGCTTCTAATAATATTGGCCGCGCTTTACGGATTCACTTACCAAAACCCACCGCCCGAACCGGGAGGGATATTGGTGAACCTCGGCATCCCCGATGTGGGAGAGGGTGATGAAAATGCACCGAAGAGTGACGTGACACCTGCCGAAAGTCCGGAGGAAGTTCCGGAGAAAAAAACTCCCCCACCCCCACCCCAAAAAAACA
>CAZPHZ010000245.1:0-4889 GCA_964586035.1 uncultured Saprospiraceae bacterium | reverse complement strand
CGTCAGGAGTTTCCTTCTTGTATTTTGTGGCGGTTTGAATTCCGTCCTTAAGTCGCTTAAACCAACCCATATTTTGTGCCATTCGTAGTCCTGCTTCTCAATAGCTGAGAATGATTTATTAAAGCTATTTGACAACCCTGAACGCGAGAGAATACTCAACATCTGAGCATTTTCTACACCTATGAATAATCAGACAGCTTCATTAACATAGAAGAGCAAAGTTAGCAATCCCGTGCAGATTACCGTTCAATTTGATTTCAGATTTCAGGCATACTCTGCAGTGTACCGGTAAGACTTCACTGTATCCACAAAGCATTTTACATTCTCAAGTGGAGTATCAGGATAGACACCATGACCGAGGTTTGCGATGTGTTTCCTGCCGAAAGAATTCAGCATTTGTAACGTCTTGCGCCGAATCAAGTCGGGAGGAGCGTACAACCCACTGGGGTCGAAATTGCCCTGAAGCACCTTATCCTCCCCTACCCATTGCCGGGCCATATCGGGCGAAACCGTCCAATCGAGGCCAAAAACTTCACAAGTTAAACCGGCCATGTCCTCAAGGGCGAACCATGCGTCTTTGGCAAATACTATTATTGGAGCAGCGGTAACTTCGTCGCAGATGCGTGCGATATAAGGCAGACAAAACTCTCGGTATAAAGGACGCGACAAGACCCCTGCCCATGAATCGAAAACCTGTACAGCGTCTACACCAGCTTTTATTTTTTCATTGAGGTATGCGATGATAGTATCAGTGATTTTATTGAGGAGACGATGAGCCAACGCAGGGTCGGAGTATAACAACTTCCGGGCTTTTGAGTATGTCTTGCTTCCTCCGCCTTCCACCATATAAGAAAGAATCGTCCAGGGTGCGCCGGTAAATCCGAGCAAAGGCACCCTACTATTCAGCCCTCTTTTTGCTTCAGTAACAGCCTCATAAACATAGTCAATCCTTTCCGCTGCAGCTTGTCCGGATGCAAGTTGGTCCACATCAGTAGCGGACTTGATTGTTTTTGGGAAAAAGGGTCCCCGTTTTTCCACCATCTCGTAATCGAGGCCCATTGCTTCGGGAATAACCAGAATGTCGGAAAACAAAATCGCTGCATCCACGCCCAATTCATCCACCGGCTGAATGGTAACAGTGGCAGCCAATGATGGAGTAGTCACCAACTCTTTAAAACCGGAAAGCCCGCTCCGTATTTCTCTGTACTGCGGCAGAATCCGGCCTGCCTGTCGCATGAGCCATACCGGTGGCCGCTCACACAAATCTCCATTTATTGCTCTAAGCAGTAAATCATTTTTTAATTCCATACCGCAATGTTAGATAGAAAAACCGCTAAAGAACGAAAGCGGATTCTTTTTTGACCTACATTTTACAACCAAAAGGGGGGGCCAAAAAAAGAGATACACAAGCAACGTCCAGCTTGCACGTAAATTTGATTTTGAATTTATTCAAAGCCGCCGGTACTCAGCGCTGTTAGTGAATCACGTTTACCTTGCCGTTGTCTCCGAAAAGATGTCTCGATTTTTTGTTGTAAGCGATGGCAGCTTCTTCAGCCGTATCGAACATGCCGAGATGCATCGATTTCCCGTCTACCGAAATTACAGCCCTGAAACGATTGTTCTCCCGGTAAACGCCAGTATACCCTGTACGGCTACTGGTTTTTCGCTTCCGGCTCGCTACCGAACGGGAGCGAAAAATGAGATTGTCTAACCGGCAATCCAACTTGTTGCCATTTTTCGCTCCTACCAGGTTCTTTTCCGGGGTCTTCGCGTTGGACAAAAACTTCTCGGCGATTAACTTATGCAGGTAAATCGTCTCTGTCTTGAAATCACCATCTGCCTTTTTCCAGGTTTTCTGAAAAACAGCACATCCGCTGGAATGCCGTCTCAGGTTGTGCAGAAAATCAACTTTCGCAAAATAGGGCTCAGATGTCAACCAATCGTATACGTTGTCATCCAACAAGACATTCTCGTCAGCATTTTTGAGTTTAACTTTGTAAAGCACGTTTTCCCTTAATTTAGATAATGCTCTCGGAGGAACACTGCAAACAGCCAAATCTCCATGTAAATACTACAGATAAACAAAGGCTTATGCCTTTGACTCAGGTTTCTCAAATTAGGGTACTCGCAGTATTTATCCAAGAGGAAAAAATAATAAAAACATTCTCTGGATAATTATATTTAAGCCGGTTGAAAAAAAGAATGAATAGTTTTTGTGAGGTCGAGCGTTAAGAAATGCTAATATACGCATGATTTAGCAAAAATAAAAATTGGAATAAAGAATTCTCAGACAATCTATGTTTTTGGTTATCATAAGAATACACGATTATTAATGAATGCCCAAAGCCCGATACATCCCGAATGAAATGCCAAGGGCGTCCTTTTGGTTGCGAGAAACAACAGACTGGCCCAAACAAAACGCATTGGGGTGAAAAGAAATAGGGGTGTGCAGCCAAATGCACCCATCTTGGGTTGGTGATCGGGGTGAGGTATCAGGAGCAGAAAGTAATTAGAATTGACTTAAATCACCTTATCGGCACAAGAGGAGCTGGCAAAAGCATCAGGCTTAGCTTTGAAAACAAATCCCATACTGAGGATATAACCCATCGCCTCGCGCAATGCCACGTTGGATTTGAACGACGGGTCTGTGTTGATGTCGGCATGAACTTCCAACCCAATTTGGTAGGCATCGAGCAAATCACATAAATTGTACGCTATTTCTACCGATTTGGCTACCTCCAGAATCATTCGTTCGCGTATCCCCAGGGTTCTTTCCATTTTGTAATTGAGGATGTACATGAACCCTCCCTTTTTTTCCCGAAGAAAAACGATAACCGATGCGAATTCGACGTGGCTGTTGCGGACTTGGGAATCAGTACCGATGCAGATTTTCAGCCGGTGACCGGCTTTTGTTTCTCTGATGATGGTTTCTTCGACGGCCTGCTTGATGGGAATGTCAAACATTTCGCCGTTGAGTTTTCGCCAATTTTGCATGGGTAAGAAATTTTGAGGTAAGGTAAAATAAATCCGCGGGCTATAAATCAGTCCCGGAATAATTAATGCAGAATTAATGTCTGGCAATAGCGAATCTAACGAATTGAGGCCTGAATAAAGTTCCGGGATACATTGGAACAGACAAGATTTTCATGGTAAATACTCAATCAGTTGGATGGCCGCATTCTAAGGCATTATTTAAAACGGATGGCCTTTACGGGGTTAATCCGCGTGACGAGCCAGGAGGGAATAATGAGGAATAGCAGAGTGACACAGAGCGTGCCTACATTGAGGGCGAGAATGGTGAACACGTTAATTTCAACCGGGGCAACGGACAAATAATAATTTTCTTCGGAAAGTTTTACCAGGCCATAGTGCTCCTGAAGAAAACAAAACGTCAGCCCGGCGAGGTTGCCCCAAAATAGTCCCAGGAGTATAATGTTTGCAGCGTGATAAAGGAAGATTTTCCGGATTCCCCAGTTCGTTTGCCCGAGGGCTTTGAGGGTGCCAATCATATTTGTTCGCTCTAAAATCAAAATCATGAGCGCCGTGATCATATTGATGAGACCAACCACGAGCATCAGCACAAGGATAACCACTTCGTTGATGTCTTGCAAACCGAGCCATTCGAAGATGGCGGGAAATTTATCTCGAATGTTCTCGCAATATTGGTCCGAAGGTATTTTCTCCAAATACACATACTCCGTGAGAGCATCCAAATCATGTAAATCATCAATAAACACTTCGAACCCGCCGACCTGTCCCGGTCGCCAATCGAGCATTTCCTGCACTTTGCGAATATCCACCAACGCAAATTTCAGGTCGTACTCTTCTAGTCCCGTGCGGTAAATTCCCTCCACGGTAAACCGGCGGCTGAAAGCATCTCCCTCTCGTACAAAATGAAAGATGAATTTGTCGCCAACCCCCAGTTCTAATCGTTTGGCCGTTTGTTGCGACAATATAATACCGTCGCCCGCCACGGAATCAGGTCGTGACAAGTACTCCCCTGCGATAAGGTATTTTTGAAAAAAAGTGGTGTCGAAATCCGTTCCTACTCCTTTTAAAATAATGCCCTCAATCTCCTTTTTAGTTTTAATAATGCCGGGCTTCATGGCGAAGACCTGAATGTGGCGGATGCCGCCTTCCGTCATTCGCTCCACTTCCCTTGGCAATTCTAAACCGAGAAATTTTGCATGGCCGGTATAAGGAATCGGGCCGGTTTTCTCCAATGAAGGATAATAGGTCTGCTTTATATCGATGGGAATGGCCTCACCGGTTGTACGGTTTATTTGGGTACTGGTGATGTGAATATGCCCCCAAAAGCCAAAGATTTTATCGCCTATTTGGTGTTTGAACCCCGTAATAACAGCCGAAGCGACTATCATAACCGAAAGACTAAGGGCTATTGCAACCACCGCGATTCGGATGATGAGACCGGAAAACGACTGCCTTTTGACCGATGCCACCCGTCTGGCGATAAACAACTCGAGGTTCATGCGGGCAAATATATTCCTTTTACCGGCTGTATCTACTTTTCAAAACGAATCTGACTGAATTCTCCAACCGGCGCTATCGTGCCAGTTTATTCATGATTGAAACCACAATGAACAGCGATAAAATAATAAATGCAAAGCCCACATACCAAAAGTATTGCGCCCATTTCTCATAAACACTGACCTTTCGCGCAGGGGAGGTTGTGAGCCGAGGATTATTAATGCCGGCCAGCTTGTGCGTGTTGGTCAAGCTCAGAGTTTCTTCATTTACGAAACCCAGAATGCTGTCGATTTGAGAGACCGACAAGAACTTTTGGTCTGTCATGACCACCCGGTCATTTTCTTCAAACAACCGGACCGCTTCAGCGTCACCCGAATTCACGAGTTCCTGTGAGGAATGTA
>CAZPHZ010000244.1:0-4896 GCA_964586035.1 uncultured Saprospiraceae bacterium | reverse complement strand
ATGGGAGGTTTTTTGCCAGTCAAAAATGACCGATGCAGAGTGGATGGAAAACAATATTCAATTTTGGGAAAGCCACCAGTTTTTTACCGGCGAAGGTTTGGCCATGTTTGGCCAACAAAAACGCAAAGCTTTAAAAAAGCTGAAGAAAAAGCGGGAGAAGGGTCGGGTGGCCAATTCCACCTCCAATGAAGATAAAGACGAACTTCAGTTTGCACTCAACAACAGCAAGAGCGCCCAAATGATGTTCAGAACTACCCTGCGCAACCAGATAAACCTCACCAACATCGCCGACAACAAGGCGAACATCATGCTGTCTATTAATTCTCTGCTCATTACCTTCGGCATTCCAATGCTTCTGCCGAAAGTAGTGGACGACAGTAGGTTGGTATTCCCCACAGCGGTGCTTTTGCTTACATGCGTGCTTTCAATAGTCAATGCCACAATGGCTACGAGGCCTGTGAGAATGGAAGGCCACACCGACCTGGATAGTATTTCAAAAGGAAAAACAAATCTCTTTTTCTTCGGCAACTTTTTCAAGATGAACCAGGAAGACTACCGGAAGGGATTGAAGGAGGTGGTGCAAAATGCCGAAATACTCGACAATACCATCGTCAATGACCTGTATTTTCTGGGGCGTACTCTTGGCAATAAATACCGCCGCCTCCGCATCACTTACAATATTTTCATGATAGGTATGATATGCACCGGTCTCGCTTTTGCCATTACCATGGTATTTATGAAATAGCGCAATCCGGTTTTTTTTAGAATACCTTGAATACCCATGATTGAGTGATTTGCAGCTTGCAATTGTTTTGCAGAAATGTTTTTTGAACCGGAATTTTGGAGTCTCACCGATGACTAATTGCCTGCGCTGTAATTCCTGAATGTTGTAAATAACAATAAGGTTCCATATATTTGGATGTATCATCCATCCCATTCTGGAAAAGTTCAGGATGGTTATACCTAATAGCAGCATCTATTTTTTTGACAAAAAAAACAGAAACTAAGTTTTCTTTTACACCTTTTACCCAACCCCACACCTCATGTTGAAGACCATAATCATAGACAATGATCTAGGCTACATTTGTTCTCTCAGAGCCATGTTGGAGCTTTATTGCGCACAATTGGTTTCCATCGAAGCCGTTTGTCAGGACAGCGAACAAGCCATTCCCCTCATACTGAAAAAACGACCAGACCTTATTATCCTCGAAACAGATATGTCTCCGATCGATGGATTCGAGTTGGTCGACCGCATAAAGGAAATTCCTTTCGAGCTCATTTTTATCACAAATTTTGGTGAACACGCCGTGCGCGCATTTAATCGGTCTGCCATCGATTACCTGCTGAAACCGGTAAATCCTATTGATTTACGTCAAGCTGTTGAACGGTGCCATAAAAAAATCTCAGAGACGCAGCATCGCAGTCAATTAGAGATTTTGCTGGCAAATTACAACGGCAACGGAAAGAAAAGCAGTACTGTTGTTTTACGAACGGAAGAAGGACTCACTTTTTTGAAAGTGGAAAATATATTGTACCTCTTGGCGCAAGGAGCTTACACTTTTTTTCATTTAAAAAACAAACACAAAATAGTGGTGTCGCAGACCCTAAAACAGTGGGAACAGAGGTTGGATGAGTACCGGTTTTTTCGCATCCACGATTCAACACTCGTCAACCTGGACCACGTGAAAAGGTACCTGAAAGAGGAGGGAGGAAAGGTGCTTCTTTCGGAAAGCATCAAGTTAAATGTAGCCCGCCGCAGAAAGGATAAATTGGTGGAAAAGCTGAAAGAATCGGGCTGATACAGTAGTTTGTTCACTTGCAAATTGATGTGTACCGTTTGTTTGGTGAACCCTGCCATCTGCCAATTGGGCAAGCGGGAGGAAAGGATTACACTTAATTTTGAGGCGTAACCTTAAATTCCGGAGGAAGATATTGAGTTGGCGCAGCCCAAACCCCGGTTTGACTTTGCCTTCTTAATTTCGACTCCATAACCAAATGAACTTACCATGCGAGCATTACTCATTACCCCGGTTTTGGCGATAATTCTTTGTTTCGCCACTTTTTCCAAAGCACAAAATTCATCATCAGCACCTGGCAAAAAGAAATCCATTTACGCGCAAAGGATATTTAAAGGTGGGCAAATGGATGCGAACCTCTATGTCGGGGCTCTTCCTACCTTTATTATGGATAAAGCTGAGGTGGAAGTTCCACCCATCAGCGTCGGAGCTACCTATTTATTTAGTGACCATTTCGGCATGGACTTCATTGCCGGAAAGTCCGTGTCCCAGTCTTCCAGACATTATTTAGACGATCAGGCATACGCTACCTGGCGCAACAGCCTCACTTTCGCGGGAGTGCGCCCCGGAGTTCATTTTACCAACATAGACAACCTCGATATTTACGGGGGTATGGCAATGGGGGTTCACATTTCAAAAATTGAAGGACTACCCCACGGCGGACTCAGCAAGGCACGGGTCAATGATATGATGGGTCATCTCGGAATTAAAAACAAAGTGTCTCCGGCCTTCAGCGGCTTCCTCGGTGCCCGCTATGCCATTTCAACCAAATTGGTAGTTTCTGGCGAAATTGGTTTCAACGTTTCGCTTCTCTCGTTGGGTATCGGCTACCGGCTTTTTTAGTTGAGGCATGAGCGCATAAGTGGGTTAGCATGTTTGCCAATATGTATTTTATGTATTGGGAGATATGCCCTAGCTAATGATTGCTAACCCGCCAACTGCCTGCCCGCTAATGCGCAAATATCCAAACCCTGCATTTACTCCCTGTTTACCTCAATAACTATTACCATGAAAACTTCAATCTGCCTTTGTTCCTTAATATTTACATTCATTTGTGGCATTCCATTAAAGGCGCAATGGTATCTCGCCGGTCAGCCGGATCGTCCGGTAGCGAACTATATGGGTAGCAGATACGACTGGGTAGTCGTGGAAAATTATCCTGACCTGTTATTTTCTCCCGATGCCGGGCAGACCTGGCAAGACGTATCGGCTGGGCTCCCTGTTCCTCACGACATGACCGTGATAATCCGCGAGGCCTGGCTTTATGGACTCGATCAGTACTCGGGTAAAATATTCCGTTACGATTTTGTGACGCCCGAATGGCAAGAGTTCGGTACCGGCGTTCCATCGAACGGCTTCAATCTGAATTTTTTGGAATCCGGAGGCAATCTCCTTTTTATCCACCGCGATCAGTTTTTTGACAATGGGAAGATTTACCTGTCAACCGATAACGGGCAAACCTGGAGTATTACGAACGCCGGCATGGTGGATAGTTTTAAAGCCAATTTTATGATATACACTGGCACAACGTTGTTGGTCAATGGTGAAGGAGGCTTGTATTACTCAAGTGACAATGGCGTTTCTTGGCAGCTTGCTGCGTATGGCCTCACCGGCGATTGTGACCTTCAAAATCTTTACGGAGACGGGAAGGGAAATATCTTCACAAAAGACTATTGTGGCCATTCCATGGTTTCAGTCAATGCCGGAATGAGTTGGATACCCGCCAATGGCTTGCCGGATGATTTTACACCGTTCTCTATTGCTGAATCGAATGGCACGCTGTTCATGACTGGTGTCAGCGAATTTCCGGAACAAAATGCCACCTTGTTCATGTCCTCCACCAATGATGGCGAAAAATGGGAAGCAGTCGATGGCTTCGTGGCTTCGATGCCCGTAAGATTTGGACGAGTCGTTGTCTCGGGCGATAATTTGCTGGTGACGATGAATAAAGACGTGTATTTATCTGATGACGCTGGCACGACCTGGGAACCGGTGCCTGGAATAAACAGCAACGAGCTGCCCTACCCGGAGCTTAATGCTAATACCTATCGGACGTTTCTTTGTGGCGATGGGGGATTCCAGACTTCTGCCGATGATGGCCTTTCTTGGGAAAGCCGTAGCGAAGGCCTCCCCCATGAAGCATATGACCTACAGGCGCTTTGGGCCGATGGAAACCTGATGCTCGCCAGTGCCTGGGACAATGCCAATCACGGCCTGCTCCGCTCCACGGACAGCGGGGCCACATGGACTGCCAATTATTCAATTGGGGGCGTTACCTCGTTTGCCAAAAGCGGTGGTAATCTTTTCGCCACTACCTGGATGGGCAACATGTGTGCACTGTACAAGTCCAGCGACGAGGGACTCACCTGGCAACCGGTCACCAACAGCCTTGAGGGAGCAGCCGGCCTTTGGACGGTGCTCATTCATGAAAATCATATTTACCTCGGAGGCAAAGACGGGGTGTATGTATCGGAAGATAGCGGTACCACCTGGGAACTGCGCTCCGATGGCCTGATGAACGGAGGCACCCCAGTGGTGTCCCTCACATACGATGAAGCCAATGAAAAACTATACGCTGGCACCTGGATGGACGGCCTGTTTGTTTCTGCCAATGATGGCCATAAATGGGAAGTCGTATCAACAGGTATCCCGGCTGCTGCCCTCACTTCAGAGTACGGCAATGTGTATGCCTGGAGCGGAGAAAAAGTATATTATTTACTCAATGGCAGTGGCACTTGGGCAACAGGTACTCACCTTGGCATGACGCAGCCGGATTTGGCTACTACCTCAACTTTACTCACCCACGAGGGTGTCGTCCTGGTGGGTGCCGCCGGTGGGGTACTCCAATCCACAGATTTTGCGAAGTCATGGGAAAATTACAGTTGGGGCCTGCCTGATAACACAGACAATTCCTGGCTGGTGACGGCTTTGGCCAAAGACGACCAAAACGCTTATGCCGTATGCGGAAAAGAGGGCGTCTACCGCCGCTTGCTTTCTGATTTTCCGACTGGAACGATAAATCCGAAATGGGCAGGAGCCAGCGTTCAAATGGCCCCTAATCCGGCACGTGGCGCCACCTGGCGGCCCCCCTGCGGGACGC
>CAZPHZ010000243.1:0-4985 GCA_964586035.1 uncultured Saprospiraceae bacterium | reverse complement strand
AAAACCTCCTCAACTCAACTCCCTCAACTTCCTCAACCTCCTCAACTCCCTCAACTCCTTCACGCTATCTCCGGTGTATCGAGTTCCTTCAGCGATTCACGAATTTCCGCATCGGTTAATTCGTGCCGCTCGATTTTACCGTCAAAATAATCCTCATAGGCCTTCATGTCGAAATTGCCGTGGCCGCAGAGATTGAAGAGGATGGTTTTTGACACACCCTCCTCCTTGCACTTGTTGGCCTCGCGTATCACGGTGGCGATACCATGTGTGGCCTCTGGTGCGGGGATGATGCCTTCTGTCCGGGCGAACAGAATGCCTGCTTCGAACACTTCCGGATTGGTATGCGAAATGGCTTCAATCAGCTTGTCTTTGAGCAGTTGGCTGACTATGACACCTGCACCGTGGTAGCGAAGCCCACCGGCGTGAATGGGGGCGGGTACAAAATTGTGCCCCAGCGTGTACATGGGCAGCAGCGGCGTCATGCCGATGGTGTCGCCGAAATCGTAGCGGAACACGCCGCGGGTGAGCTTTGGACAGGAGGCCGGCTCACTGGCGATGCAACGAATTTTCCTGCCTTCCTCCAGGTTAAGCCGCAGGAATGGGAAACTCAGACCTGCAAAGTTGGACCCGCCGCCAAAAGGTGCGATTACGATATCGGGCATATCACCGGCTTTTTCCATTTGTTTTAGCGCTTCTTGTCCCACAACCGTCTGGTGGAGCAAAACGTGGTTCAGCACAGAGCCCAGAGCGTATTTTGTGTCGGGATCAGAAGCTGCAACTTCGATGGCTTCGGAAATGGCTATGCCCAATGACCCCGGCGAATCGGGATGTTCGGCAAGTATCTTACGCCCCGCATTAGTATGGTCAGATGGGGAGGCATATACTTTGGCCCCCCAGGTATTCATCATCACTTTGCGGTAGGGTTTGCCATCGTAAGACACCCGCACCATATATACTTCGCATTCCATGTTGAAATGGTTGCAAGCGAAACTCAACGCAGAGCCCCATTGGCCGGCACCGGTTTCGGTAGCGATTTTCTTTACGCCTTCTTTGGCGTTATAGTAGGCCTGTGCAACGGCGGTATTGGGCTTGTGCGAGCCTGACGGACTTACGCCCTCGTATTTGTAATAAATTTTGGCCGGAGTGTCGAGTGCTTTTTCCAATCCATAGGCCCGGTAGAGTGGGCTGGGGCGCCAAAGCGTGTAAATATCTCTTACCTCATCCGGGATGTCAATCCATTTTTCCGTACTCACTTCCTGCATGATCAATCCCATGGGGAAGAGAGGCGCCAGTGCGTCCGGCCCGATAGGCTCTTTTGTCGCAGGGTTGAGCGGAGGCATAGGTTTATTGGGCATGTCAGCTACAATGTTATACCACTTGTCGGGTATCTCATTTTCTGTCAACAGGATTTTTCTGTTTTTCATAATTTGGATGTTTTAATTTTGAATATTCGTTCGAAAATGGTTTGATTTTTCAATATCAATTTTAAAATCACCAGTGAGAACGAGGCCGTATTCCACTTTTGCCTGTTCCTGATCTACCACTTCATTCCGAACATCTTCTTCCACCAAATTCGGTTCCCGCTCCAACGGGTTTCCATACCCGCCACCGCCGCCGGCGACTTGCGAATAAATAGTTCCCGCTGGAATTCCTTCAATAATATCTTTGCTCAACGGGATGCACTCCTTCCCATTGGGATAAGTCAATTTTATACTGTTTAAAACGCTGCCCTTGCCGCCGAACAGTCCGTAGTTTTGTTCCACATCGCCGTCGCCGAATACGACCATCGTGGTATTATCGCCACCGAGTTTTATAACGGTTTCCACGCCAAGCCCCCCTCTCCATTTGCCGGCGCCTCCCGAATTGGGAAGGTATTCGTGTTTTAAAATGAGGTGAGGCGTCTGCTGTTCGTACATCTCGTAATCCTGGTCGAGCAAGCCCCCTGAGGCATCGATCATTCCGATGTGGTCGTATCCGTCGTTTCCTTCCAACGCCCCAGAACCTCCCTTGAGCCCCATGAAACAAATGTCCACATATTTGTTTCCCGTTCGCGGGTGGTCGCCGGTGAAAAGGGAACACAGCAGGTGGTTCCAGCCGGCCGTTACCTTGCCCGGAAGGGCAGGCCCCAATGCCTTGAAAATGGAATCAGCCACCTGCGGGCAAAGGTGATTACCAAAGGTGGTGGCTTTGGGATAGGCAGCGTTTAGAATCGTTCCTTCGGGAACGATGTACGTCAGAGGTTTTATCATCCCCTCGTTGTGGGGTATGCCGGGGTTCACCATTTGCAACAAGGTGAGGGTAATGGCCGAGCAAGTAGAAGTGTAGGTGCCGTTCACGAAACCGTTCGTCTGTTCGCTCGATTCCGAAAAATCGAAGGTGATGTCTTCGTCCTCAACCGTTATCACAGACTTTATTTTGAATTTCGACCCCACGTGTTTTCCGTCGTAATACACCATACTGCTACCTGAGTATTTGCCGTTTGGGATGGCCTTGATTTCTGCACGCATCATCTTCTCTGTGCTGTTGAATAGCTCTAACTTATGGGCCTCAAAGCACTCATTGCCGTATTTCTCCACGAAATTCTGCAACCGCCGTTCCCCCAGCGCACAGGCACCTATCTGTGCCTTGATGTCTTCCTGCACCATCGTCAAACGTATGTTGGCAAAAATCAGGTTCCACACATCCTGCCGCAGAACGCCCTTCTCGTAGAGTTTGACCGCGGGGATGCGGAGAGCCTCCTGCCATACCTCCGTGGCATTGGGATTGTAGCCGCCCTGCACTGCGCCGCCGATGTCAGCCTGGTGGCCTTTCGCCGCCGACCAGCCCACCAACGTGCCGTTGGCAAAAATGGGCTTGAAAATGGCCACGTCGTTGTTCTGGTTGCCCATGCTGAAAACGTCGTTGTGCATCACCACATCGCCGGGGTGAATGTCGCCACCGTATTGAGCCACAATCACTTTGCACACCGGACCAAGCGAAAAGGAGAGAATGGGCAGGTTTTCGGTCTGTTCCAGCATGTTGCCCTGCGCATCGTAAAGGCCGGTCACGAAGTCCTTTGCTTCGCATAAAATGGGCGAGCGCGTTGTTTTCGTCAGCGAGATGCTCATTTCATCTGTGATACTTTTGAATGCACGCTGGAAAATCGAAAGCAGTATTTTATCAATTTTTACTCCGGCCATTATGCAGTTTTTTCTTCAGTTTGAAAATTCTTTCTAAATCCTTCGGGCATCAGGTGCTTATTGTACACGACAAAAGCCCCTCCGATGCCGGTTTCGCAGTTGTAGCTTTCACCCAGAAAAACGGTGGTGTTCACCTGCTCGAGGATGGCTGGCCCTTCGATACAAAACCTGCCGGTGAGCCGGTCGCCATCGTACACGGTCAATTCCTGCATTTCGCCGGTTTCGGGGATGTAGGCTTCCCGCCTTCCTTTTATGGCCTCCTCTGCCGATGAGGCAACGCCGGCTGTTTTCCCAGATAGTGATTGTGGTTTTTCAGTCACGCCAATTGCGCGCAAGCGCACATTGATGACCTCCACCGGGGTGCCTTCCGTGCGCAACTCGTAGCCGAACTGCCGGTTGTGTTCGGCGTGAAATGCTTCGGCGATGGCCTCTGCATTCACTTCCAGTATCTCCTCCATGCTGACCTCCACAGGCACTTCGTGGTACTGACCAGAATAGCGCAGGTCGAGCGAGGGGTGGTATTGTATATTGCCTTCGGCAATGCCTTCCGCAACGAGGGTGGCAACGGCTTCTCCCTTCATTCCGGCGTAAAGCTTTAGAAAATGTTTTTTATCGATACTGGCAAGTGTGGTCATGTATGAGCGCACGTAATCGTGTTTGAGGTCGCCGAGCAGCATGCCTGCGGCGCAAAAAATTGACGCCACATTCGGCACCACAAACATGGGAATCTCCAGCTCGCGACATATCTCCCCGGCATGGATGGAGCCTGCCCCACCAGCGCAAATCAGTAGGAATTCGCGGGGATCGTAGCCCCTTTCTACGCTCACTTCCCGCACTCCCTGCGCCATGTTCATGTTTATGACGCGATACATGCCTGCCGCCGCCTCCCGGGCATTCATTCCGAGGGGCTTGCCGAGGTTTTTTCCGGTGAGATCGATGGCTTTGGGCTTGTTCAATTTGTATTTGCCTCCGGCAAAAAAATCGGGGTCGAGATAGCCGAGTAGCAGGTCGGCATCGGTACAGGCCGGCTGCTCGCCGCCCCTGTCGTAGCTAATGGGGCCGGGTAGTGAACCCGCGCTTTGGGGACCCATTTTCAGCAAACCGCCGCTGTCAATCCAGCCGATGCTGCCCCCGCCTGCGCCGATGGTGATGATGTCCAAAGTGGGCAGGGCTATGCGGTAGCGGTTGATCTCGCAGTCAGTGCTGGTGATGCACTGGCCGTTCACCACGAGGGAGGCGTCGAAACTCGTGCCACCCATGTCCATCGTGATGCAATTTTCATAGCCCAGCAACCGGGCATAATACGCCCCCGCAATGGGGGCTGCCGCCGGGCCGGAGAGCGAAGTGACCGCGGCGATGCGGCAAGCCACTTCGGGAGTTACTACCCCACCGTTGCTCTGCATGATGAGCAGTTTGCCTTTAAAGTTCAACCCTTCCAGCTTACCGAGCAGCGATTGCAGATATCTCTCCATCACCACGCCGATGTAAGCATTGACGCAGGTGGTGCTTACTCTTTCGTAAAACCGCACCGAGGGCAGCACTTCGTAAGAGCCGCATACAAACAACCCGGGCAGTTGGCGGCGCAGGTATTCGGTGGCCTGTTTTTCGTGCCTGGTGTTGAGGTAGGAGTTTATAAAACAAACTGCAACCGCCTCCATCCCGGCATCTTTTATTTTTTGGGCAATGGCATCTAATTCGCTTGTATCGAGTGCCTTCAATGCATGGCCTTCCGCGTCCGTGCGCTCGTCCACCGTAAAGCGGTATTGCCTGGGCACTATGGGTTTTACATTCTGGTAATGGTTGTTG
>CAZPHZ010000242.1:0-4988 GCA_964586035.1 uncultured Saprospiraceae bacterium | reverse complement strand
TTTTTCCGACCATAAGCCTTGGGACGGCCTACTGCCACGACATGGCTTCGATAAAAACAACGGCAGCAGGTTGTATGCTGCTCGTCGGTCATTTTACAAAATTTGCCGCGAAAAACAACTTGCCGTGGCTGCATTAGCTGGAGAAACCAGCATAAAAGCCAAAGCCCAATTGTCTCCGTTCTTTATGTTTTCGGAAATAGATAAAGTAGCAGAAGTTGCCATTGGGGCGACACTTTTCCTTGAATATGAAAAACAGTTTGAAGACAGCAAAAACCTGCTTATTAAAACGATAAAGGATGAACTTGCCGGTCTTGGAAGTTTTTCCGAAAAAACTACGGAAAAATTAACGCAGGTGGTTGCAGGGGCCCTTCATATAAGACTTACGCTCGAAGCGCTGGCCAGACAAGATCAGTTCAAAGAAGCTGAAACGTTCAGGGTTTTAACCTGCAATTTGATGGACCCGGTACTTTATTCCAGCGTGGAACAGGTGGTTCGATGGGCACTCCTTTATGACGACTTGTTGCCAGACACGCTCGCCAAACAACTGAATCCCGGCGTGAGGGATTTATTTAATATACTCCGTTCAATTAACGGCCAATATTCCCGAAAACTTCAAGCCGTACAAGAATCTCAATTCATAAATTTAAGCCGGGAATGGGCCGTCGAAATATTTTCCGCATTTTCCTCAAATCTCCATGACAACGAGAAGGGTGTCATTCGCCCAAACAATAGCGGAAGTTCCCCTTTTTTGGATGGCAATCATATTGCCCCTGTACATATTTCCATGGAGGATGCAAAACAACATCATCAGGGACTTCTTCCGTACAACGACAAGGACGAAATAACCGATATTTTAGGTAAAGAGACCATGGAATTCATGGCCAGCCTGGTTAAGGATTTGCACGATGCTGCCGAAACGCCAAAATCCTATGACGACCCGAAGCCCGATCACATGATTACAGAGATAGTGGATCCATTCTCTGCAATGCCCGAATTTGAAGGGGAATTGAGAGAAGCTGATTATCTGGAATTGGAAACGGAAGATGGATTGACGCTCGGTGGCGAAGTCATGGAAGAAAGCCTTCCTCTATCTTACGACAGTCAAAAAATTCAGACTCTTCAATTTCAGTCTGAGCCAATCAGCGCTGCTCTGAAAAAAATATTGTACACGAGCAGTGAAAACGTCTATGTGCCAAGAAGAGCGACTTCTGGAAACGGATTTATCAGCAACCATCTTCCGTTACATGAAGTAAAAGACATGATATTCCGAAAATATGCACTTCAAACCCGGGAGTCTGAACATGGTAAACCTTATATCATTGTCGCCTGCGACGGTAGTGGGTCCATGAATGGAGATGCGTTGGCATGCCTCCAATTGCTAACTGCCGCGTGGAGTATGCTTCCAAGAGTCAGGCTCCTTGCCGGGCTTTACACCACCATCATGACACCTCAAGGCAGCAAACCGATTATCCGTTGGGTTATTCATCCAAAATATGCGCGTGGGGCAACACAAGAAGAAACGCTTGGACGTGTGGCTTCTATCCCGGAAGCACCCATGGCATCCAACGAGGATGCCATCGCTCTTTTCAAGATACTGGCAGAAGCCAAAAAGCTATCTTCAACTAAAGACAATTTCTATCTCGTCCACATCACGGATACTGCCTACAACGGAAGCTTCCAAAACACGAGCTTACCAGCTATCGATGAAATCGATAAAGTGCTGAAACACTTTAAGAGCAAGATTCTCAAAAACCGGCTGCACGTAACGTTGGTTGCTCTCGCTGATAAAGCGAACGAATACAAACTGTCCGACCAACTATGCCACATTCCGACATCTGATTTTCAAGATTTTCAAGCCATTGCCGAACGTATTAATCAATCGTTAGGAAAAACGATAATTACAAACAAGTAAGCTCAAGGCGTAGACATTAATTTTATTGAATTCAAAATGATGAACAATGAATTTTCCAGCCACCCATATAAATTATTCCAGCCACCCTTTCAGGCGAATCAAGTACAATAGGACAAGAAAGCCTGAGGTTGCGCTAATGCCCTTAATTGATCTTTTGGAAGAGGTTGATAAAGTAAAATCCAGTTTGCTCAATGGCGAATTTACGATGCGCAATCTCACGCGATTGAAAACACTTCTTGAAAAGCCATTAAATCTTACCGGCTATCATTTCGAAGAAGATAGATTGATGCTCATACAACCTGCCGCCATTAAAAAATGGCTTTATTATGAGGCCCCGGAGTACCATCTTGACATCCGGTATAAAAACCAGTTCCCGACCTATTTGCTGGTAAAGCTTTTTACCGATTTTAATGGACACGCTTATATACTCAAAAGCTTGTACGCATCTCCAGATTACCCGCGTGTTGACGACAGAATGACGGCGATTCGAAGTTGGGGCCGTGAAAAACAAGCCATCCGGTTGGATGGTATTGGATTCCCTTCTTTAAAAAAACTGGATGAATCCACGCTAATATCAGTTGGCCGCGTATTAGATTCGGCATGGGAGAAAGAGCATTTTCTCGTCTATTATTTCTTTGACCAGGCCAGCCCTTTCAGGCAGATAATTGAACTGACATCACTTGTAAAAAACAGCCGGAGTGCACGTTTACGCAATGTTATCACACCGGAAATCTTGTCCTTTTTCAATGGAAATAATCGTTATTATCCGCAGCAATTCTTTTATAACTGGTTTGAGTTTTTATCAGGTGCTCGTGGAACAGATATCAGTTCGATGGAAAAATTGGTCCGCAAGATTTATTACCACAGCCATGGAGCCTGGCTGTCATTCCTTGACACGCCGGTGGAATTATCGGCAAATCATGCTCCACAGCCTCTGTGGAAATGGTGCTATGCCAATTACAGGCGGTTGCATTATGTGCTGCCAAAAGAATTAATGACAAATATTCCGATGGTAAAAAAACGGATGGAAAATCTGGATGAATTTGCAAGAAAGAAGTTGAAGCTACTTTGAGCTGGCCGGTTTACTTTTAGCAATCCAATCTAAAAATTCGCTCAATTCGGCAAATTGTTTATTCGAAGTCTCACTGAACACGGGCGGGTTAAAAAACGCTACCACATGAGGTGGCAGTTTATCGCCACTCTTGCCAGACAGGTCGTAAGCATCAGGTTTATCGTCTTCACTTCTTTCAATAAATATATCTGAGGTAATAATTTGAGTACCCTCCCCATATTTCGTCATTTGCCCAATGTAAATTGAAGGATTGGTTTTTGAATTTAAATCCACGTTGAGCAGCAGTTCAAGCGTTTTATTTTTCAACTTGGTTTTAAGATTGATAACAACCACCCCAAAATGAGCCAGGTTGAAATCAAGTATTCCTTCGTAGGAATGTGCCTTTGGATAATTATCGAGAATAACATTTAAAGCAGTATCTGACGGGTTAAACTTCAAAATGGCCTTGTACACTTTATCAAATTTAGCATTATAAGAATACAGGCAAAAACTGCCTTTAAAATGATCTTTCACAAGTATAAAACGGTTGCGAGAAGGCTGAGGCATTTGGCCGGCAGAACCTGATTTCTTTGAACCCTGCTTCATGGTCTGCGTATGGTCTATTTCCCTCATGGGAGTACATTTTTCAGCCAGAATCAGCAAATTATCCTTTGATATTTCAAGAGCGCAAAGAAAGGCGTCGAAATACATATCTTCGATCTCAGTTTTGGGGCTGCTCGACTCGGATGATTTGATTGAATTATTATATCTTTCTTTGGCTTTTCTCAGAACCTCCCCGCTGAAAATAATTTCTCCATTAGCATTCCGCTTAAAACCTTTAAAGTGATAATTTTTTAATGTCAGTGCTTCAAAAATGCGCCAGGAAAGACCATTTGCCGATTTGCCACTTCCACGATCATAGCCATAAAAGAGGTAATCCTTTTTTTTATTCAAAGGATTTTCCTTGTTATCAAATTTGTCAATCAACTTCTCGTGCACCACGTAAAATTCCTTGCTGTCAATTTCAATTTTCATAGTAGTAGTTTTTATACGCACAAAGGGTTCACAGTAAATATTGCAACAGAAAATAGCACAAGACTAGCAGCCCCCCTGAAAAAAAGATTCGGACAACAAGTTACGACAAAATATCCGTTTAACTTTGATGAGATGGAAAGGAGGAAATTCACATCAAAATTCAAGACAAAAGTAGCTTTGGATGACCTGATAGAGAGCCAGGTCATAAATGAAGTGGCGATGAAGTATAAGCATGAACCGGCCCATGTGAGCAATTGAAATTAGGAGTTTGTGGCGGGAGCGGAAACTTTTTTTAGCGCAGACTATGAAAGAGCGAAAAGCGAAGCCGGAAAATAGAAGGATTATTGCTCAAGGTTTTGGGGGAGGGGGGAATCTGCATGTACACCCCCCTCTAACTAACTTGGTTTTTTGGAGCCAAAATAGGCTGAATAATGGGGCACGTGAATTTTCAGGGTATCTTGGGATTGTCAGTGGGCAGGAGTCTGTTATATTCAAGAGCTTCCTCAACCATCCAATTTGTCCTTAACATCATGCCTCTCCGGCCAATGCAAAACAATCAGGCATAAAACGGCTGTGATAAAAATGATGTAATCTTCCATGAGTGCAAGTTGATTTGGTTATTGAGCCGTCGCTAAACGGGAGGGATAAATGGCAAAATCAGTGATGCAATTCCTGTAAAATGACTCCCACCGTCACCTGATGTGTGATGTCGGCGCGGCGATTGTCACTATCCTGCCAGGTCACATGCCCGGTGGAATATCGC
This sequence comes from uncultured Saprospiraceae bacterium, assembly GCA_964586035.1. Classification (GTDB taxonomy): domain Bacteria; phylum Bacteroidota; class Bacteroidia; order Chitinophagales; family Saprospiraceae; genus UBA6168. The sequence goes on along the minus strand of CAZPHZ010000242.1, from coordinate 227 downwards.
ATGCAAACGATGTTCGAAACTTCATACCCGCTTCGAGCCATTGACTATTGTATCGGTAAGGCAGAGGGCTTTTGAAGGTATTGCCGTAGGCGGTTGTGGCTATGGTCCAAATTGTCAAAGGGCCGGTGGTCATAGAAAAGCCGGCACCTGCCTGCGGACCAAAGCCCGTTGCTAAGCCTCTGAGCCTGTTTCCCAACACCTGAGAACCCCGTGAAACAAAGCGCAGG
>CAZPHZ010000241.1:0-4995 GCA_964586035.1 uncultured Saprospiraceae bacterium | reverse complement strand
GGCCATGTGCAAGCTGTCTTCGGCGTTGCGGCTGGCGATGAGTTCGTCGCCGTCGTAATCGGGGGCATAGCCGGCGTAGGGCAGGGTGGTTTTGCGTTGGCCCCAATTCTGCAGCATCACCGTGGCGGAAAACTCGAAACGGGTGGTGTATTTTTTAAAAAGGTATGGCAGGTTCCGGTAACTGTGGTCTGCGATTTTTCCGTTTTCGGGGTCTTCGGTCAGCAGCAGGTGGAAGGGGAGGTAGCCGAGTGGCCCGTCGGGAATGATGACCAGGTCGCTGGCGGTCACATTTTTCAGGGCAGGTTCCAACAATAGCAGATATAATTCACGCGAAAGGCGAACGAACTGTCGGTACTGCCGCTTCCGCTCCATCTCGTTGAACTGCGCGGGGTTGCCGCCGGCAAGATTTCGCAGGGTGTCTATTTTTTGATAAAAATCTTTGGGCAGGGGTTGAGTGTTGCAAAACGCCCGGTCTTTTGTCACGGTGAAAAGGTAGAGGGTGGAGTCGCCAAGAAAGTATTCGAGGAGGGCGGTGCTTTTATTCAAGTGCTTTTGGACATCGGGCAGGGTGGCTACATGAGTGTCGTATTTCAGGTGATAGTATTTCGGGTATTTCTTTTCTAACGATGCCAAAAGAGAATCTTGCTCAGTTTTCAAATCCAGTAATTTGGATTTCCAGTATTGCAACTTACTTGCAGTCGGATTTTCATATTGCTGCTCTTCCTTCATGATAAACCGCTCGTACATGGCTATTTCTTTCGCCAGGTTATCCTCCCTCAACAAGGTACCGGGGAGGATGTCCCCCTTGTTACGAGCATGCTCTTTTTGGAGATTTTCCAATAAAACGAATGCTTTGCTCCGTTCTGCAAAATTGAAAGTAGCTAAAGAAATATCCTTTTCATTTTGCCACCCGGAAGATGCGAGTTTGGTTAGAATGGCTTTTTCAAAAATGGCATGTGCGCGGCTGGAAAGTTCTTCTTTGGAATCCTCCCATTTGTACGCCTGTCTCATTTCATCAACAACAAGCACCGCCAGGGAATAGGCTGAACAGGCAGCTTTTCCGTATTCGACGTTTTGAGAAGTCCCGAAAGCACGATCCAATATCCCGGCTTTTCTCTGCAAGGTTTTCAGCAGAGTAGTGGAAGTATGAATGGCAGCAATCGGGGGATTCTGAAAACTATCGCCGGGGTCAAATTCACGTGACAAAATGTGCAAAGCTTTCTGATAGCAGTGAGCTGCCGAATCCAGCTGGGCCAGCCGGGCATGCAGTGCGGCAATTTCATTCCACGTTTTAACGGTGAGCCTGCTCCCAGTTCCGGAATAATTCTCAATGAGGGGAAAAATATTGTTAAAGCAGGAGAATGCCGAATCAGGGAGGTTCAATTTTTCATAAGTCAATCCCAACTCATAATACCCATCGGCCAAATAATCGCCAGACTTCGCATAGTCCCGGCGAGCGAGGTCCATACCGTGTGCGATCAGCAAAAGAGCGCTATCCGGGTTGTTTAGTTCCCGATGGCAGGCACCGGCAATAATATAGACCGCCGGGAGGTCAAAATAATGCCAGTAATCGCGCTCTTTTCCATCGTTTTGGAGAACAAAAATTGATTTATGAGTCATATAATACCGGGCCACAGCAATGGATTGGTTTCCGGTTTCCAGCGCTTTGGCGTAGTCTTTTTTCTTGTAATATACATCGGCTATTCGATGGAGTTGTTCAGGTATGGCAACGGGAGCAGTCCTTTTATAATTTTCTATGGACTTGTAGAAATACTCGATGGCTTTGTCATAGTCGCCCTTTTCTCTGTAAACCTCTGCGTAATTACATAAGATATTGCCTACGTAATAATGGTCACCTTTAAAAACTTTCTTCCCAATTTCCAGGCTTTTATCGCAATAATTCAATGCCTGCTCATAGTCGCCTTTTTTTGTGTAGTAAACAGTGGCGGCAGAGCATAATTCGGTATTCCGCACATGGTTTTCTCCAAACCTGTTCGTGATGAGTTCAAAAGCTTTATTCGTTTTACTGATTCCCTCCTCAAGCATGCCTTTCTCTATCAGATTATACCCGATGCCGCCATATGCCTTGGCGTATTTTTCATAAATGGTGGAGTCGTAGCGAAAGTCCATCATGGGTATGCCTAAGTCAATCATCTGCTGGCAAACGGCGATAGCGCTGTCGTACCGGCTGTTGTCATCGTAAAACCAGTACTTCTCCCACAGCGCCCACATGTGTACCGAATCGGCCCGCCAGATGGAGTCGTTCATGGCGGTAGTTGCGGAGGGTGTTACCGGGGTGGGAGTGGGAGCCTCATTTGAGCAACTTAACCATAAAAGTGATAGGGTTGCCACAAGACATACGGCAGATCCTGTTCTCATAGTTGAAGGGTTGGTTGGTCAATAGTTTTTGACGACCGGTAGTTGGGAAAACAATGGGTAAGGTACGCATTGCTTTTCAATTTTTCACCGGCAGGTGATAAGTGCCCGAGACTAACGGATTGCCGCCGGGAATTAAGCAGTAACTGAAAACAGCAAAACGCTGAAACTTCCCCGGTATATCCAGTTACACGGTGCCGGAGAGTCCATGACAGGATAATTCAGCTTTTGACATTTGGGCCCAATAAGCGTACTTTCCCGGCCAAAATCGTTGCCATTGAACGTCGAAGAATACATGCGGACCGGCCAGAAAGGTCTCGATATCTACGTCCGGCATTGGACCGTTGCGAATCCGAAAGCAGTTGTTTGTCTCGTACACGGACTGGGGGAGCATTGTGCGCGGTACGATGCCGTGGCCACATTTTTTGCTCATCGTGGCATTTCCATGTCGGGATTCGACCTGCCGGGGCATGGCCGTTCGAAAGGTAGGCGGGGTCACGCCTTTTCCACGGAAGTTATTTTTGAACACATTGAGAAGCGGATGGCGGAAGTAGCCAAAAAATATCCGGGCGTGCCGCAGTTTTTATACGGTCATAGCTTGGGCGGCAACCTCGTGCTCAATTACGTCCTCGAACGGAAGCCGGACATTCACGGAGTGATAGCCACAAGCTCCTGGATTCGGCTACCCGAAAAGCCTTCGCCTTCGCTGGTAGCATTCGGACGGGGGATGAGAAAAATATGGCCGTCATTTACTCAAAATGCCGGATTGAATGCTGACCACATTTCCAGAGATGAAGCTGTGGTGAGCGCCTACCGTTCCGATCCTTTGGTGCACAATCGCATTTCGGTGGAGACGGGTCTGAGCTTGCTGGAAGCAGCAGAAATTCTCGACGCTTATGCCGGGGAATTGCCCGTGCCTGCCCTCCTCGTGCATGGAAGCGCCGACCGCATCACCTCCCCAAAGGGCAGTGAAGGTTTTGCCCGGAGGGCAACGGGAGACATTACCTTTAAAAGATGGCAGGGCCTCTTCCACGAGACACACAACGAGCCGGAAAAGGCAGAAGTTTTGACCTTTTTGGTCGAATGGATGGAGCGATTTCTCTGATTTGTGCTTCTTTTGCGTGTCTGTTTTTTTCATACAAATGCTACACTTTTCCATCATTTAAAATAATTCAATGGACCATAGCAAATTTACCAACCTCAACATCAAAACGGCCAAGAGCTTCATCACAGCGCTTCCGGAAAATGTTTCACCGGATTACCTTCAGGATGTGTCTACCAATTTCCATTTCGACATAGACGGTGATGGCGGCGGGCAGTTTAGCGTCGTCGTAAAGGACAACAACCTTCGGGTTTTTGAACATTTTGAAGGCGAGCCTAACTGCGTCATCAAGGCCAAAGAAGAGAATTTCCTCAAACTGCTCCGCGGCGAATTAAACCCCATGATGGCTGTTTTCAGCGGCAAACTGAAAGTGAGCGATCCCGGCGAAGTGATGAAATATGCCAAAATATTCGGACTGATGTAATCCCGATTTTTAAGTAAAGTGAACGGGCATTGGCTTTAAGCCGGTGCCCGTTCCTTTTTCCATTCGGGGAATTCCCCTGAATTTGATAGCTTTAGGCGGACGTTCACAAAAAATAAAATCTATGACAACCTCCCGCCGCAAATTCATCCGCCAGACCTCGGCTGCATTGGCCGGGGCGAGCCTCGCTTCTTCCCTGCCGCTTTCCTCTTTGGCTGCCGCAAAAAACAACATTGCCCCCAGCGACAAAATCCGCTTCGGCGTCATCGGTTGCAACGGCATGGGCTGGTCCGACATGCGGGCACACCTCCAACTGCCCGAAGTGGAGTGCGCTGCCCTCGCCGACGTGGACCAAAACGTGCTCGGCCGCCGCTCCGCAGATGCGGAAAAGTTGCAGGGCAAACGCCCGCAGCTCTTTGGCGACTACCGCCGGATGCTCGAAATGAAAGACCTCGACGCCGTCATCATCGGCACGCCCGACCATTGGCACTGCAAAATATTTTGCGATGCCTTATCGGCAGGTATGCATGTGAACGAGGAAAAGCCCATCGCCAACACCATCGAGGAGTGCAACGTCATGCTGAAGATGGCCCGACGCTACGGCAAGATGGTGCAAATCGGGCAGTGGCAGCGCAGTGGCTCCCATTATGCCAAAGCCATCGAATACCTCCACTCCGGCGTGCTCGGCAACGTCCGGTTAGTGAAAGTATGGGCCTACCAGGGGTGGATGAAACCCGTGCCCGTGAAGCCCGACACCCCGCCACCACCCGGCGTGGATTACGACATGTGGCTCGGCCCCGCCCGCAAAAGGGCCTTCAACGAGAACCGTTTCCACTTCAATTTCCGCTGGTTTTGGGACTATGCCGGCGGCCTGATGACCGACTGGGGCGTCCACGAAATCGACATCGCCCTGTTTGCGATGGGCGCCACGGCGCCAAAATCCGTCATGGCCTCCGGCGGCAAACTCGCCTACCCGGACGATGCCTCCGAAACCCCCGACACCCTGCAGACTGTGTTCGAATACGACGACTTCAACATGCTCTGGGAGCACGACACCGGCATCCGCACACGGGTCATGACCTGTTTCGAGCATGCA
>CAZPHZ010000240.1:0-5011 GCA_964586035.1 uncultured Saprospiraceae bacterium | reverse complement strand
CAGTCAATTGCGGAACGCCCCCCCCAGCAACAATTCGAGTGGTGCAGATGCTACCTGGGCCAACGCCAACTTTCACGGCGTTCACGCCAGCTTTTACGAGGGCAAGGGCTCCTCTGCCTGTGGCCACATTACCGCCGGCGATTTGCAGGTTGGGGTGTTTTTTGCGAACGGCTGCCACCGCATCGAGCACACCCTGGGAGTGGCCGTGTGCCGTATCGATGCACACCATATCCACCCCAACGCTGACCAAAGCATCCACCCGTTGCATCATATCGTTGGTGACGCCCACAGCGGCACCTACCATGAGGCGGCCGAAGTTGTCTTTGCTGGAGTTGGGGTAATCTTCCACTTTCATCAGGTCCTTATAAGTGATGAGGCCCACGAGCTTGCGCTCTTCATCCACCACAGGTAGCTTTTCGATTTTATACTTTTGGAGAATGTCCCGCGCCATGTCTAAGTCGGTGCCGGTGGGTGCGGTGATGAGGTTTTTGGAGGTCATCACCTCCACCACGGGTCGGCTCATGTCTTTTTCAAAGCGCAGGTCGCGATTGGTGAGTATGCCGGTGAGACGGCCCTGTTCATCTACGATGGGGATGCCGCCGATGTGGTAGTGTTTCATCAAAGCCAGTGCATCGCCGACGAGCGCATTGCTTTGCATGGTGACGGGGTCGATGATCATCCCGCTTTCCGAGCGCTTGACTTTGCGCACCTGTTCGGCCTGCTGCGCAATGGTCATGTTCTTGTGCACGATACCGATGCCGCCCTGCCGGGCGATGGCAATGGCGAGTTTTTCTTCGGTCACCGTGTCCATAGCTGCCGAAACGATGGGCACGTTAAGCCGGAGGCCCGAAGTGAATTGGGTGGAAACATCCACTTCCCGCGGTAAAACATTGGAATAAGAAGGGACGAGCAGGACGTCGTCGAAGGTCAGGGCTTCGCCCAAAATTTTGTCGTGGTGATATTTTACTTTTTCCATCTGCAAAGGTAATTTTTTTTGATGATTTGTAACCCGCTCCGGCTATTCATTTTTAGTTTAGCCACCTTTAAAGCCGGAGTGTTTTTGGGGTAGGGAAATGGAGAAGGTTGAGAATGTTTAGTTTTATGAACCCTCTCTCGCCCTTTTCAACTTCCCCAGCCGGAATTAATCCATGGGTGGACAAACGAAACACCATGCTTACAGTTTTCAGCGATACCCATTTTATGAAACAGGCGCTTCGCGAAGCGGAGGCTGCCTACCGCGCTGGCGAAATTCCCGTTGGAGCTGTGATGGTTTGCCAAAATCAAATCATCGCACGGGCGCATAATCAGACCGAATTGCTCAGTGATGTGACGGCTCATGCAGAGATGCTCGCCGTCACGGCTGCTGCCAATTCACTGGGCAGTAAGTACCTCAACGAATGTACATTATACGTCACTTTGGAACCTTGTGTAATGTGTGCGGGAGCGCTGTCGTGGGCCCAATTGGGGAGGGTGGTTTATGGGGCAAGCGATGACAAACAGGGCTTCACGCGCTATGGTAATGAGGTGCTTCACCCGAAAACAATTGCGGAGTTCGGTGTGATGGCGGACGAATGTAGCGATTTGTTAAAACGCTTTTTCAGCAAGCATAGGTAATGATAGGGGGCCGGTTGAGCAGACATGCTCATGGGGAATTCATTAATTGCGAAGCATGGCGGCATTTTATAATAGTTATCTTTGCCAATCGAGGTGCCTAAAAAACCAATAAGCCATGCTCATTACGCCATGATTTCCAAATTGCTTTCCCATCCATTTGTTCAGCTTTCTGCTGCCGCCCTGGTAGTGTTAAGCATTTTGGTGAGCATGTACCCGGCCACTATTCCGCACCTTGCAGGCTTGTCAAATTACGCGGTTCAACTCATGGTTTTCTATCTGGTGGCTGGCCTTTTTTCACTCCTCATTAAACAACCGAGATATACTTTTATTTTTTTTGGCGGCTGTGCGTTGTTGTGCTTGTTCTTAAAATTTTCAATAAAAAACAACTTCATAAACCAGTGGCGGCAAACGGTCATCAATCGCCGGATGGCGGAGGCTCCTCCGGCAATAGAAGAATTTCCGGTTTTTAAAATCGCGCACCTCAATCTGTCGAGCGCAACAGACGTAGATGGGGCTATTGCCACCATCAAAGCATCCCAGGCCGGTGTGGTTTCCATTCATGAAGTTACCCCGCAGTGGGACCAACTGCTCAGCGATTCTCTTTCACCGGAGTATCCCTACCATCACACCCTGGTAGATATTGGGATGTTCGGCATGGCCATTTATTCAAAATACGAATTAAAGCAGGTAGACACCATTTATTATCGAAACATCCCCAATTTAAGTGGCTTGGTTACCATTGATGGTATTACCATGGGTTTTATTAGCACACATACGGAGCCGGCACTTAACGAAGCGTCGAAGTTGCGCCTCCGGGGCCATCTTGCCGTCATTGCCCGGTACTCGCGAAAAGTTGCACATCCGTTGCTGGTATTCGGAGAGTTCAACGCCGTTTCCTGGTCCGATGAGATTCAGGTTTTCAGAGACAGCACCGGGCTGTTGGAAAGCCGCTCCGGGTTCATGTCTTATGCTCCCGGCGGCATGTCTTCTTTTTTTGATGTACCGATAGATCACGTTTTTTACTCGCCGGAGTTAAATTGTATGGCTTTCGAAAACCTTTATAGCCCAAAGGCCAACAAGCACCTCGGCATTGCCACCACTTTTCAATTTAGAAACTTGCCACCACATGCTAAGAAAACTGCTCAATAGCTTCCGGTATGCCTTTGCGGGAATTGTGGAATTGGTACGCACGCAGCGCAATGCCACAGTTCATCTTACAGCTGCCACCGTTGCTATCGCCTCGGGGTTCTTTTTTGGGCTCAGCAAAATGGAGTGGTGCGCCGTAGTTTTTGCCATCACCATAGTTATTGCTGCCGAATCTGTCAACACAGCAATAGAATACTTGACGGACCTTACCTCTCCCGATTACAATCCTCTGGCTGGCAAAGCCAAGGATCTGGCCGCCGGGGCAGTACTGATTTCATCGATGGGAGCAGTCGCGGTGGGCATTATTATTTTTTTACCAAAAGTCATTGCACGTTTCTCTTTTTAGGCACAGTTTTGTCTCCATCTGCGGCAGCCGGCAATAAATCCTGTGTTTTTAGCGTCACTATATCCCTTCCACCTAAGCTCTTTTTGCCTGCTGTAAAAAAACGATCCCGGCAATAGGCACAATACTACTTTTAGGCGTTCACTTTATAAGGGGTGTGTGGCCCCATTATGAATGGTTTGTTGGCTGAATTAATTTTTCCTGTCGGTAATTCTTTCATCCAAATTCAGACCTTCGACCTCACATTTTTTGAATTTTACACGGAGCCTTGTAAGCCGTTAATCTTCAATGCCGCAAGTAATTTAGGCCGGTTGTCAAACGTACATGTCCCAAGTTGATTCAAAATGAGACTCATGAAAATAAAAATCGCCATCCTCAGCCTTTTCATTTGCCACGCTTTGGTGGCCCAGGAGCAGTTGGGATTGCGCCTTGAAAACTATGCGGGGGTGAGCAGCCTCACGCTCAACCCCGCCGGAAACCTCACCAATCCGTTGCGGTGGGATTTGAACCTCGCTGGGGCCGGTATTTTTTTCGACAACAATTATGCTTTCGTGCAGCAAACGAGCACCTTCGATTTGTTGAAAGGGGCGCGAAACACGGATTTTCTCCTGGCCGCAGATGTGGAAGGGCCCTTACCTGTGGATACATATATCGTGGATTTCACCAAGCCAGGTCAGCTGCATTTTGCCTCTGCAATTGCATATTTGGAAGGTCCTTCGCTTGTGGTGCAAATCGGCGACCGCCACTCGGTGGGCATTTTTACCAGAGCTGGAGCAATGACAGGGACTCAGAATTTCCCCAAAGTTTTCAACTATTACACTTATACACAGCATACTTTATTCGAGTCATTTAAGGTCTCCTCATTTGAAGGTGCAGCGATTAGTTGGATGGAAGCGGGCCTGAATTATGCGCTGAAAATCCCCACGTACAGTGGGCAGGTGGGATTGGGTGCCAATGTACGTTTCTTACAAGGGTATGAGGCCGCTTATCTCCAAAACCTTCAAACCTTCGAGTACACGAAGCTCGACAATCATTCGATATCCTTTGGAAGCAAACACGGTGATTTTGGCTATACCCATTCCAACGTGAACGGAGATAAGTTCCAACGCCAAAAAAATGGGCACGGCATGGCTTTCGACCTTGGTGCCATCGTGGTGCTGGAAGGCGATGAAGAAAATTACAAAATGCGCTTTGGTGCTTCCTTGTTAGATATTGGCTTCCTCCGATTCAGTAAAAATGCCCGGCAGCACACAGTCACTATCGACTCTGTGGCCGTTCTGCACCTGAGCGATTACGATAAATACCACAAGCTGAAAGAACTGGACGCACTGGTAGGGCAGATTAGTCTTCAAACAATGGGCGATTCAACGGCCACCTTGCAAGGTGACGCTTTTACCATTGCCATGCCAGCTGCCGTCAGCCTTCAGGCAGATTATGCATTTACATCCAATTTGTATGTAAATGCGACCCTGGTACAACGGCTCCCCACCAAAAATGCATCGCCTGGAAGAAACAACTTGCTGGCGTTGACGCCGAGGTTCGAGCATCGCTGGTTCTCCGCTTCGGTTCCATTAGTGCTGCTCAATTGGCAGGAATTACACCTCGGATTTGCCGCCAGACTGGGTTGGTTGGTGGTTGGTTCCGACAATGTGGGCAGCCTGTTCGGGCACAATAATTATTCGGGCACCGACCTTTATGTTGCGCTAAAAGTGAATCCATTTGACTTAGGCCTGAACTTGTTTGGCGGAGTCGGTCAAAAGCGCCATTTCGGAAAACGGGGCAGAGTGAAATGCTATGACTTTTGAGGATAGAGGGCGAGTTTTGGTATTGGCGTATTTGCGTGTTGTTGATGACGAGAAAATGACTCAAAGATTGTCTCCACGCAAGATACGGTAGCACTTTGGCACA
>CAZPHZ010000239.1:0-5029 GCA_964586035.1 uncultured Saprospiraceae bacterium | reverse complement strand
CACACCAGAGCGAAAGTGAAACCCAGCCCCATGCCGAGGGCGTCGAGCAGGGAGAGTTTCACATTGTTTTTACCGGCAAAGGCCTCTTGACGCCCCAGGATGATGCAGTTCACCACGATGAGGGCGATGAACGCGCCAAGGGCCTTGTGTATATCCGGGAACAACGCTGCAAGCAAGAAATCTATGACGGTGACAGCCGTGGCGATGATGACGATGTACGCCGTGATGCGCACCTGGTTGGGGATGAGTTTGCGCATACTTGAGACGAGCAGGCTCGAGAATACCAATACGAAAGTGGTGGCCAGTCCCATCGCCATGCTATTGATGGCGGTGTTGCTCACGGCGAGTGACGGGCACATGCCGAGTACCATCACGAAGACAGGGTTTTCCTCCCAAAGCCCTTTCAGAAATTCCGCCGCTGCCTGGTGTCCGCTGTCGGGATTGTTGTCGCTCATTGCTGTACTTTTTGTGTGGACTCGATGTATTTTTCGATGGCAGGCTTCCATTCTCCGATGCTCTTTTGGAGCAGCCTTACCACCGCTTTCGAAGAAATAGTGGCCCCCGTAATGGCCTCCACCTCGTTGGGGTTTTTCTTTTCACCTTTTTTCACCACCACGATTTCCGGCTCCACAGAAAGGGCAACGAAGTTGGTTTGGAAATCCACATCTTTAGTGATTTTATCGCCGAGTCCGGGGGTCTCTTTGCTGTCGAGCACCGCGAACCCGATGATGGCTTTTGCATTGGGGTTGTAGCCGTAAATGCCTGCAATGATGTCCTGAAACCCCGGTTCTTCAGCGGGCACCGCAATACCTACTAATGCACCGGTGCTGTCGTATCCGGCGAAGATGCTGTTCGGGGGAGCACCTTTTTTCGAAGTGTCTTCATTTTTGAAAAGCTCCAAATCACCGTCTTTCAACACCAGGGTTTCGTAACTCTTGCTGCCGGGAAGCACCTTGTAGATGGCGGCTTCTAATTCGCGGGCCTTGTTGGCCTGAATCATCGGAAGGGTCAGCAAATAAGCACCGACCAGCAAGATGCCGGAGAACAATCCGGCGAGACCGAGCGTGGCGATAAGACGACCCGAACCCGGCTCTTTCGGCGCATTTTCCGTATGTTTTTTTTCTTCGTTCATCAGTGTCCGTAAACCTTTGGTTGCGTATATTTATTGATGAGCGGCGTGCAGGCGTTCATCAGCAAAATGGCATACATGACGCCCTCCGGCAATCCACCCCAAACCCTTATCATGACCACCAGCACACCTATGCCGGTTCCGAATATCCAGCAGCCCTTTGGGGAAAGCGGAGAAGTGGCCAGGTCTGTGGCCATGTACACGCTGCCGAGCAGCAGACCGCCGGAGAAAAACATGAACAGCGGCGAAGCGAATTGCTGCGGATTAATCCAAAATAAAATGCTGGAAAACACCCCCACTGTCAGCAGGATGGCCGCCGGAATACGCCAATTTATTATTTTCCTGACGATTAAATAAATGCCGGCAAGAATGAGCAGCAAAGCGCATGTTTCACCAAGAGAGCCGCTCGTGTTTCCCATGAGCAAATCCATGATGGCCGTGGGCTCATGGCTGAATTTCATCTGCGATAACGGCGTGGCAGAGCTCACCGCATCCACCGGCGTGCCCTGAAAAAACGGAAGGGCCAGGTTGGTGCCCCGCGGCCCCCAATAATGGCCGTTAGGCAACTCCCATGTGGTGATGGCCGTGGGAAATGCCGCCTGCAAAAATGCCCGACCCAGCAATGCGGGGTTGAAGATGTTTTGTCCCAATCCACCCCAGATAATCTTGCCTGCCCCGATTGCTACCACACCGCCCAAAAAGGCCATCCAGAGTGGAAAGCCCGGTGGCAGAGTCAGCGCCAGCAACATGCCCGTTATCAGGCCGCTGCCATCTTTTAGCGATACACCCCGCGGCGTGTTTTTGTCATAAAACCACTCCGTGAGCAGGCAGCCGGCGATGACCGATACGCTCACCAACAGGCTGCTCAACCCAAAATAGTAGAACGCCGCCAGCAGCACCGGCACCAACGTATATACCACCTCCCACATGATCTTAGGGGTGCTGTCCTGGTGATGCAGGAAAGGGGAGGTGGAGATGGTTATTTTTTGTGGTTCTTTCATTTTTCAGTCTTCAGTCTTCAGTCTTCAGTCCTCAGTTTTCAGTCCTTCTGGGTCTCCGACAGTGGGCTGCCGGCTGCGGACTACACTTTCTCCCGCGCCTTCTTCTCCCGAATCATCCCTTTCCCCACCCGGAAACTCTGCACGAGCGGAATGCCCGACGGGCAGATGAACGAGCAGGAGGCGCATTCGAAGCAATCCATGACGTTGTTTTCTTCCAATTCATCCCACAGCCCTTTACGCACGAGTGCTCCCATACGGGCGGGGTTCAGGAATAGCGGGCAGGCTTGCAGGCACCGGCCGCAGCGGATGCAGTTGTAGGTGGTGATGTCCTGCACCTCCCGGTCGGTGAGTATCAGGATGCCCGAGGTGCCTTTCAAAACGGGCACGTCTAAGTTTTTTTGCACCGCACCCATCATCGGGCCGCCGAGCAACATGCGCGGTTCGGGGTGGGTGATGCCGCCGCAATGGTCTACCACTTCGCGCATGGGTGTGCCGATGGGCACCAGCACATTGGCAGGGCGTTTCACGGCAGTACCTGAAATAGTAATGACCCGCTCCATCAGGGGTTGGCCTTTTCTAAAATAATCGCTCATGGCGGCCGCCGTACCTACGTTGGAGACCATGGCCCCCACGTCAAGCGGCAGTTTTCCCGAAGGCACCTCCTCACCGAGGATGGCAGAAATCATCATCTTTTCAGCACCCTGGGGGTATTTCACTCGCAATGCCACCACGTTTATTTCAGTACCGCTTTTAGCAGCCTCTTGCCGCAACACCGCGATAGCGTCGGGTTTGTTCGCCTCCACAGCGATGTAAATTTTCTCCGCCTTCATAAAATGCTGAAGAATGCGGGTGCCGTCAATCACGGCAGCTGCGTATTCCACCATCACCCGGTGGTCGCAGGTCAGAAAGGGTTCGCATTCGCAGCCGTTGAGCATCAGGTATTTGCAGGATTTCCCTTCGGGAATGGAGAATTTGACATGGGCCGGGAAGGCCGCTCCGCCCATTCCCACCAGACCGCCCATTTGCACCGCATTGATGAATTCGGCGGTGGTCATGTCTTCCGGCTGTTTCACCTGCGTGGGAAAGAGTTCCTGGGGTGACCAGGGGTCAGTTTTTATTCTTATGGAGGGCACCATTTGGCCGTTGGGGTGGTCCGCAATTCCGATGGCACTGATGCTACCATCCACCGGTGAATGCAGTGCCACGGAGACGAACCCGCCCGGCTCTGCAATCATCTCGCCCCGGCGCACCGTTTGCCCTACCTTTACGAGTGGTTTCGAAGGGGCTCCGATGTGCTGACCCAGTGGCAGACTGTATTCCTCCACAAAGGGCATGCGCTCGATGGGCCTGTGGCAAGACAGTTCTTTGTACTCTTCCGGGTGTATGCCGTGACGGAAGGTGAGCTGAGGACCGGTACCGTTTTGAGCTGTTTTTGACATTTTTTTCACTCGTCGTCAATCGCCTGTAGGTATCAAAACCCTACAGTTGTTAAATTATTCCTGTGGAATTTTTTGCTGTGACAATGCCAGCAATTTTTCCCGCAGTTTCACTTTTGCTTCTTCCATAAAATCCGTCTTTTGCCGGGCCATTTCTTTTTCGTACTCAGCCTTCAGGGTGGCCATTTTCTCTTCGTATTTTTTAGTCAAGGCAGCTTCGGCCTCCTTCCAGAGTTTTTCTGGATAAGGCGTCAGGGTCCCGGCTATTTCCCGCAGGGTATTCCATTGCGAAAGCGCCTCCTCCGCTGCTTCCAGAACTTTTGGAGAAGCCACCAGTTTCTGCAATTCCCGGGTTTCATTTACCACAAAAACAACCGGAAGGATACCGTTGCGGGCAGCATCATCAAGGGTCTGGTAATCGGCCAGCGGGGTGGTTTTTTCATCCGGTGCTGCCGGTCTGAATTCAGATTGCCATGCTTTTTGCGTGAGCAGCCAATCGGCGTAAGTCAGGCTGTAATTCACCACTTTTTCTTCACCATCTTCCACATAATTCATTGGCTCGGAATGCCAGTTTTCAGCAGGGGAGGGGTTGCCCTCCAGCGAGATGGACGTAGCCAGCAAGCCTGCTTTTTTCTCTGGAATATGGCCGAAAACCGGGAAAGCCCGCGTGCACAAACCGAGGCGGGGCAGAGTCGTCCAATTTGCCGTCAGGTGCTTTTCATTGGCCGGAGCCAGCAGGCTGAATAGTGCCGGGCCGGGCTGCCGCAAACCTTTGACCAAACCGGTGAACATGTTTTTCGAATCACTTACTGCGCTTTTGAAAACAAAGGCTTTGCGCCATGCAAGGGCTTGAAGGAGCAAGACGTTTGCTGCTGCAATTTGTTCGGCCACCCGTTCACCGGCATCGCAACCGGCAGGGTCGAGCAACACAATTTTTATGGGCCATTCGGTGCCGAGCAGTTCCAGAAGAGCCGTCTGCGCTGAAGCGTCGAGGGCCTGTGCTTCGCCCACCAGCAGCAACGGCGGCACCAATTGTTTTTCTTCCTCTGTAATTCCTTCCCAATCGAGACTGGCAATTTGGGCGGCATGGACACCGGCCTGGTACTTGTCGTTGACCTCTAATTTAGCCCTTCGCAACAATCTGATGTTGTCGAGGGCATGGCGCAGGTAGCCCTGAAACAGGCCGCGTGCGAGTTCGGGCGTGAGGCCATCTGCGGGCAAAAATGCCGGAGCGAGGAACGGGTTGAACGGGAACTTCCCGGCCCATGGCAGCCCCTCGTTCAGCACGGCGAGCCCGTATCGGGAGCGGCCAAGCCCGTTGGGGCCTTCCGTCAGCACCCATTGCAATTCTTTCAATTCGTTGACCAGGTCCAACTTACGCTGCAGCGCATCGGTATCCACCTATTTCAGGTGCTCTTGCCCGCTTCGCTTACCGACTATTTAGTCGAGGCGCTGCAGTAGCA
>CAZPHZ010000238.1:0-5049 GCA_964586035.1 uncultured Saprospiraceae bacterium | reverse complement strand
TGGCTCAGGAAAACCACCCGGAGATACAGTTTCATTTTACCAGTGAGATGAATGGGGAGGAGGGGTGAGGGGTGAGAGGTGAGAGGTGAAAGGTGAGAGGTATGAGGTATGAGGTATGAGGTATGAGGTATGAGGAAAAAAAAAGCCTTGCAGCGGGATGAACCGTGGAAAGGCTTTTTTTCCTGAGCGGGTTTTTAGCTTAAAAAGTCATCTGAAAATTGTACTTGTACAGGTACACCATCAAGATGATGAACAGCAAAAAGTAGATGAAAAACCACATCACGAATTTGCCCTTTTTACCTGCGTTTTCGATATTATCAGACATTTTCGGTATATTTTGAATGAATGTTGATGGCTTGAACGGCGCAAAAGTACGGTGGTGCCCCCGCTTTTCCAAACGCTCGCAATAAGAGTATGACCTACCATCGTCAATTCATTATTCGAGGCTTTTCAAGTTGCCTATATTTGCCGGCAAATCTTGAAAAAGGTAATTCCCGGCTACTAATTCCCGCCCATGCGAGTGATCATACAACGCGTTTCGGAAGCCTCCGTCACCATTGGGGGGCAAGTCACCTCCCGAATCGGCCCCGGCCTGCTCATACTGCTCGGCGTGGAAGACGCCGACACGCAGGAAGACAGCGACTGGCTCTGCAGAAAAATCAGCCAGTTGCGAATCTTCAGCGACGAAAACGACCTGATGAACCTGTCTGTAAAAGACACCGGCGGCGAGATGCTCGTGGTGAGCCAGTTCACCCTGCACGCCAGCACGAAGAAAGGCAACCGCCCCTCGTTCATTCGGGCGGCCAAACCGGATTTCGCCATTCCGATGTATGAAAAATTCGTGGCGGCGCTGCGGGAAGTTTCCGGCCTGCCCGTCCGCACCGGCGAATTCGGCGCCGACATGAAGGTGGCGCTGGTGAACGACGGGCCGGTGACGATTGCCATGGATACGAAAGCGAAAGAATAATTCTTCCTTGAAAATTGAAAATTTGATTTTGAATTTTCAAGGAAGAATGGCAAATTTGGGGCATGATAGCGAGAAAAGCATTTGGCCAAATTGTCAAAGATTTACAGTTTTTCCCTGTCGCAGGCATTGTCGGCCCTCGGCAAGTCGGGAAGACAACATTGGCAAAGATGTTGGAACCCAGGTTGGCCAGGCCGGCTTTGTACATTGACCTCGAGCTTGAATCCCACCGCCGCAAATTGGATGACGCGGAGACCTATCTTCAGTTCCACACTGACAAATGCATCATCATCGACGAGATTCAACTGATGCCCACTCTGTTCCCACTACTCCGTGCGCTAATTGACAAAAACCGGCAGCCCGGACGATTTATTCTATTGGGGTCTGCATCGCCGGAGTTAATCAGGGCCAGCTCGGAAACTTTGGCGGGCAGGATATCCTATACGGAGCTGATGCCTTTTTCTTTACCCGAAATAAGCGGTGCCGGCGACATGCGCAAACACTGGCTGCGGGGTGGGTTCCCGGAGGCTTTTCTTGCATCGGAGGAGAGCTTTATCTGGCGTTGGTTAGAGAGTTTTATCCGCACATTTATCGAAAGGGATTTAAGAGAATTGGGTCACGATGTTTCCCCACCATTGCTGTACAGGTTGTTGAGAATGATAAGTCATTTGCATGGCAAACTGTTGAACGCAAGCGATTTGTCGAGGTCACTTGCTGTGAGCCAACCCACAGTCAAAAAATACCTCGACCTGCTCGAAGGGGGATTCCTCATTCAACGTTTGATGCCTTATTTTCCAAACGTAGGCAAACGGCTTGTAAAATCGCCTAAGCTTTACTTGCGGGATTCCGGACTATTGCACCAGCTTTCCAACATAAAATCATTAGAAGTACTTCTGGGGCATCCCCTCGTCGGGGCATCCTGGGAAGGATACGTCGTGGAACAAATAAAAAGAGTGGGTGGCTCCGGGCTGGAAATGTATTTTTACCGCACACATGCAGGTGCTGAAGTCGATTTGTTTATCATCGGGCCTCATGGCAAAAAGGCCTGCTTGGAAATAAAATACTCCAACGCTCCTTCGGTATCAAAGGGGTTTTATCAAAGCATGGAAGACCTGATGCCGGATGCAAAGTACGTCATCATTCCCGATGGAGAACCTTATCCGAAATCCGGGGGTATTATGGTTTGCAATCTGTCACGGTTTTTAACGAAAGAACTGCCGGCTTTTATGGAATAGCATAGGCTCGAAAGAAAAAGTGTAATATTGATAGAAACAAACCTGAATTTCCACCAAACCATTCCAACCATTTATGAAAAAACAACTCATCGAATGTGTCCCCAATTTTTCCGAAGGGCGCGACATGAACATCATCCGGCAAATCACCGCTGAAATAGAAAGCGTAGAGGGCGTGAAACTGCTCGACGTGGACCCCGGCAAAGCCACCAACCGCACCGTGGTCACTTTTGTGGGCGAGCCGGAGCCGGTGGTGCAGGCCGCTTTTCTGGCCATTAAAAAAGCTGCCGAAGTAATCGACATGAGCAAACACAAAGGCGAGCATCCCCGCATGGGTGCCACTGATGTATGCCCGCTCGTGCCCGTGGCCAACATCACGATGGAAGAGACGGCGAAATGGGCGCGCATACTCGGAGAAATGGCCGGCAGCCAATTGGACATTCCCTTTTATATGTACGAATACGCGGCGACCAAACCTGAACGGCGCAACCTCGCCACCGTCCGCTCCGGCGAATACGAAGCTCTGCCGGAGAAACTGAAAAAAGCAGAATGGAAGCCCGACTACGGCCCTGCGTCGTTTAATGCTAAAGCCGGAGCCACCGCCATCGGTGCCCGCGACTTCCTCGTGGCGTACAACGTGAACCTCAACACCACCAGCGAGCGCCGGGCCAACTCGGTGGCGTTCGACGTGCGCGAGCAGGGCCGCGTAAAGCGGGAGGACAACCCCATCACCGGCAAAGTAGTGCGCGATGAAAATGGCGAAGCTGTGCGCATCCCCGGCGCCTGCAAGGCCGTGAAGGGCATCGGCTGGTACATCGAAGAATACGGCATTGCGCAGGTATCCATGAACCTGACCAACATCGAAGTGACCCCCCTGCACATGGCCTTTGAGGAGTGTTGCAAAAGTGCAGAACGCCGCGGCCTGCGCGTCACTGGCTCCGAATTGGTGGGGCTGGTGCCGCTGAAAGTCATGCTCGATGCGGGGCGCTATTTTTTGAAAAAACAAAATTGGTCCACCGGCACTTCCGAGGAGGAAATCATCAAAATTGCCGTGAAGTCGCTGGGGCTGGACGAGCTGTCGCCGTTTGACCCGAAGAAAAAAATCATCGAATACCGGTTGGCGGATGAAAACGCCAGTCCGCTCATTCGCATGAATTTGCGGGCGTTTGCCAACGAAACGGCCAAAGACAGCCCCGCTCCCGGTGGTGGCTCCATCTCTGCCTACGTGGGTGCGCTGGGTGCCTCACTCGGCACGATGGTGGCCAACCTCAGCGCCGGCAAACGCGGGTGGGACGACCGGCTCGAAGAGTTTTCGGCATGGGCAGAAAAAGGGCAGCAGATGAAAGACGCCCTGCTCCACCTCGTGGACGAAGATACCCGTGCTTTCAACCAGATAATGGCTGCTTTCAGGTTGCCCAAAGGCACCGGCGGCGAAAAAGCTGCGCGCACAAAGGCCATTCAGGACGCCACCCGGTTCGCCATTGAAACGCCCCTGCGTACGATGGAGCTCGCTTTCGAAGTGTTTGACCTCGCAGAAGCAATGGTGAAAGAGGGCAACCCCAACTCCGTCACCGATGCGGGTGTGGGGGCGCTTTGCGCTCGTGCCGCGGTATATGGCGCGTGGATGAACGTGAAAATTAATACCGGCAGCCTCGCCGATAAAGCCCTCGCCGGAGAGTTCCTGAAAAAAGCGGAAGCCATTGCGAAGCAAGCCGATGAACGGGAACAGAAAATCGTGAAACTGGTGGAGGAGAGGATGTGAATCTCAAAATAACGCAGAGTTTTGAAATCATTCTTCTGTCTAAAAATAAATTGAAAGACCTCTTGCCGGAAACGACTATTTAGGAGAAGACTTAAGTTTCAGATTTGAAAACCACCTTTCCGATTCTTCTGAAACATCGAAACCGGGGCCAATGCTTAACATCCCGGGGAGTTACAATTTGGGGGAGTCCATCTTCGTGCGGTCATTTAAGCTTGCGCAAATACATCTGAATGGTGTTGTGCAACCCATAGTACAAGGCATCGGAGATGAGCGCATGCCCGATGGACACCTCCGCCAGACCGGGCACGTTATTTTTATAATACTGCAAATTGTCCAGGTTGAGGTCGTGTCCGGCATTGATGCCTAGTCCTAACTCATCGGCCAGCAATGCACAACAGCGGTGGGCGGCTACGGCCTTCTCAGGGTCAGTGCGGAACTGATGAGCAAAGGGCCCGGTGTAAAACTCTATCCGGCTGGCTCCCACCTTTTTGGCTCCCTCCACATATTTCTCTTCGGGGTTCAGGAACAGGGATACCCGGATACCGGCGGCTTTCAGTTCGCCGCAAATTTCCGTCAGAAAAGTTTCATGGGCGACAGTGTCCCATCCGTTGTCGGAAGTGAGGGCACCGGGGGCATCGGGCACCAGGGTGGCCTGATGGGGCTTATTTGCCAAAACCAGTTTCATGAAGGCCGGTATGGGATTCCCCTCTATATTCAACTCGGTGGTGACTACTGTTTTGAGTTCGGGCACGTCGGCATAGCGGATGTGGCGCTCATCGGGACGCGGATGCACCGTGATGCCCTGGGCCCCGAATTCTTCGCAGTCTTTTGCCACCTGGACCAGATTCGGCAAATTGCCGCCGCGGGAATTGCGAATCAGGGCGACTTTGTTGATGTTTACGCTTAAGCGGGTCATAGGAGATGAACAATGAGTAATGAACAACGAACAACGACCAATGAGTAATGAACAATGAACAACGAACAACGACCAAAGGAAGTCCCGTACCGAAGGTCGGGATGAACAACGAACAACGAGCAATGAACAATGAACAATGAACAATGAACAACGACCGAAGGAAGTCCCGCACCGA
>CAZPHZ010000237.1:0-5058 GCA_964586035.1 uncultured Saprospiraceae bacterium | reverse complement strand
CGACTCGGTAATTATACCTCCCGACAACCCGCGAGCGGAAGACCCTGGGCCTATTATCGCAGAAATGGAAAAGGGTATTCCCGCTTATGCTTCCCAAAAGACTTTGTCCATCACACGGCGGCGGGAGGCCATAAAAGCAGCCTGTAAGTTGGCACAAAGCGGTGATGTGATTTTAGTTGCCGGAAAGGGCCACGAAAAGTACCAGGATATAATGGGTGTAAAGCACCCGTTTGATGATAAAAAAGTATTGGTGGATGATTTATGATTTATAAGTGCGCTTTAATAACTCATAAACCTTCAACCATAAATCAAGAAACAATCGTTTTCAGCAGAAGGACTTCTGCCATCATTTTTCGTCAATTGCAGTGAAGGCAGCGGGGCTTATAGAGGGAGCGCCGCTGTTCTCCTGCAATGAGAGCTGAATTTTCAGCGACTATTATTGACCACACAACCGAACAACGAAGATGTTATACCAGCTTTTTCAATGGCTCGAGAGCAATTTTGACATTCCGGGAGCGGGGTTGTGGGGATACATTTCCTTTAGGGCCGGTATGGGACTCGTGCTTTCATTGATAATAAGTATGGTGTTCGGTGGCCGTATCATTAGGCTCTTGCAGAAGATGCAGATAGGGGAAGAAGTTAGGGACCTTGGCCTGGCAGGCCAACTTGAAAAGAAGGGAACGCCGACAATGGGCGGCGTTATCATCATCATGGGCATCATCATTCCGGTGCTTTTGGTGGCCGACCTCGGAAATATTTACATCCTGGTCATGCTTTTGGTGACGACCTGGATGGCTATTATCGGCTTCGTGGACGACTATATCAAGGTTTTTAGAAAAAACAAAAAAGGCCTGAGCGGGAAGTCCAAAATAATAGGGCAGGTAGGGTGCGGATTGATAGTGGCTCTGACCATGATGTGGAGCGGAGATGTGAAAGTGAGACAGGATCTGGAAGTGGCTGAGAACATGGGGTACCCGATTTTGGAATCGTACGAATTAGAAGACAGTGGGGGCGACATCGTGGAAGTGGCAGATACAAAAGCTTATGTGACGACAGTGCCTTTTTTTAAAGGCAACCAATTGGATTATGCGAGATTGTTGCCGCTCGGAAGAGAGCGGGCAATAAAATATGTCTGGCTCATTTTTATTCCGCTCATCATTTTGGTGATTACAGCGGTGTCGAATGCAGCTAATTTGACAGATGGAATCGATGGACTGGCCACGGGAGTGAGTGGAATCACCGGAGTGGTACTTGCCATCTTCGCATACATCTCCGGCAACGTCATCATGGCAGATTATCTCAATGTGTTTTATCTGCCAGGCACGGGAGAATTAGTGGTTTTTGCCGCTTGCTTTCTCGGCGCTTGCATCGGGTTTTTGTGGTACAACTCCTACCCGGCGCAGGTTTTTATGGGAGACACGGGCAGCCTGACTTTGGGTGGCATCATTGCCACGATGGCCATTTTGCTGCGCAAAGAATTGTTGATACCCATTTTTTGCGGGGTGTTTTTGGCGGAAAATCTCTCGGTGATGTTGCAGGTATCGTACTTCAAGTACACCAGGCGGAAGTACGGCGAAGGCAGGCGGATTTTTCTCATGTCGCCGTTGCACCATCATTATCAGAAAAAAGGGATGCCGGAGGCGAAGATTGCCCTGAGGTTTTGGATTGTCAGCATCCTGTTGGCTGCTTTTGCACTATTGACTTTGAAAATCAGATAGACAAATTAGAGGCTCATGAAAATCGCCATACTCGGAGCGGGGGAGAGCGGTGTCGGAGCGGCTCTTTTGGCCCGGCATCTTGGCTTTGAAGTTTTTGTTTCCGATGCTGGTAAAATAGCAAAGCACTACCTAAAGGAATTAATAGATAAAGGCATTCCAAACGAGGAAGGCAAACACACATGGACAAGCATATTCGATGCTGATGAAGTCGTAAAAAGCCCGGGCATTTCCGACCATACCCCTCTTTTGCGGGAATTGCATCGCCTCGGCAAAACAGTGATTTCTGAAATCGAATTTGCATGCCGCTATACAACGGCTGTCTTGATTGGCATCACGGGAAGTAACGGGAAGACTACCACCTCGATGTTGACCTACCACCTTCTGAAAACCGCCGGGTATTCAGTGTCACTCGGTGGGAACATCGGTTGCAGTTTCGCCCGGAATATAACGGAGCATAAGTCCGATTATCATGTGCTTGAGCTAAGCAGTTTTCAGTTGGACGGCATTGCGACTTTTCGCCCGAACATAGCCTTGTTACTCAACATCACGCCAGACCATTTGGACCGGTACGAGTACAAAATGGAAAACTACGTTCGCTCGAAGTTTCGCATAGCCTTGAACCAGACGAAAGACGATGTTTTGATTCTGAATGAGGATGACCCGGAAATTCAGAATTATTTGAAAAGCTACCCGCTCTCCGCACGATTGATAAAGGTCCCAGCTCAAATTGAGGACACGCCTTCATTGGTGGTGGACGGTGCAGAATTTGACATGACCAATTGCGTGCTGAGAGGGCAGCACAACAGGTTCAACGCCACCTGCGCCATCCATGCTGCAAAGGCCGTGGGAGTGAAAAATGAAATGATACAAAGGGGCCTCGGCACTTTTGTGAACGCTCCCCACCGGCTTGAAAAAGTGGCGGTGGTACATGGTGTTGAATACATCAACGACAGTAAAGCCACCAATGTGGACGCCGTTCTTTATGCTTTACAAACGATGGAAAGTCCAGTGGTTTGGATTGCAGGCGGCACCGACAAAGGAAATGATTATAGTCCCATAATTAGTCTCGTCGAGCAGAAAGTGGTAGCACTTATCTGCCTCGGCGCAGACAACGAAAAATTGTTAAGGGTGTTTTCGCCCATTTTAAAAAATATCGAAGAGGCAGGCAGTGCAAAAGAGGCCGTCAACAGAGCCGCCCTTTATGCAAAACCAGGTAGCGTAGTTCTTTTGAGTCCAGCTTGTGCCAGTTTCGATTTATTTAAGAATTACGAGGACCGGGGAGAGCAGTTTAAGACAGCGGTTTTTGAAATGAAGAATGATAAATTTTGAATCCCAGGATAAATATTAACCAATAATTCATTACCACAAAGTGAACATAGGAACCAGAATATATGCTGAATTGAGAGGTGACCGGGTCATCTGGATGATACTGGCCCTATTGTCAATTTTTTCGGTGATGGCGGTGTATAGTAGCACGGGAACTATTGCCTATAAATTGAACGGTGGCGACACTACGGCGTATCTGATCTGGCACGTTGGAATACTTTGTTTTGGGTTGTTCCTGGCGTATTTAGCCTATTTGACGCCGTATATGCGGTTTATGAAAATGGCACCGTGGCTCTGGCTGATTGCTTTTTGTTTGCTGGTTTACACCTTGGGCTTTGGTAAGGAAATTAACCATGCCCGGCGTTGGATTGAAATTCCTTTTATCGGGAAAACCTTTCAAACATCCGATTTCGGTAAGCTGGCGCTCATCCTTTTGGTGGCCAGAGAAATAACGAGACACAAAAATTATATCAAGGATTTCAATAAAGCTTTCGTGCCTATCATTCTGCCCATCATAATCATTTGCGGGTTGATAGCGCCGATGGATTTGTCCACAGCACTCGTATTGTTCACCACCTGCTTCACCATGATGTTTATCGGGCGAGTGGATGTCAAATACCTGGCGCTACTGGTGCTGCTGTGGATCGTATTGTTTGCCGGTTTATTGGTCATTCACGATCTGGCACCTGACCTCGTTCGAGCCGACACCTGGTCTACCCGAATTTCGGAATTTATGGCCGACAGGCAGGATGGAAGCTTTCAGAATCAGCAGGCTAAAATTGCCATTGCCAACGGCGAGTGGTTTGGTAAAGGCCCGGGTAACAGCATCCAAAGGAATTATTTACCCACGCCGTATGCCGATTTTATCTATGCGGTTATTTGCGAAGAATGGGGGCTTATAGGTGGGTTTGTGATACTCTGTTTGTACGTCATGCTATTTTTTCGGGCGACTCGGTTGGCAACCATCAGCGAGAAGTCGTTCGGTGCCATGGTAGCCATAGGCCTCAGCTTTAACATCGTATTACAGGCTTTGGCAAACATGGCAGTCTCGGTTCACCTGGTGCCGGTAGGCGGGCTCACCTTACCCATGGTGAGTTGGGGAGGTACATCTGTTCTTTTTACCTGCATATTCTTCGGAATCATTTTGAGCGCAAGCAGATATATCGAAGAGGCAGCGGCACGGTCGGCCCTTGCCCATGATAAGAAATCGGATGCCAATGGCCCCGGTCCGGCACAGAGTGGCAAAGGAACTTAGGGTTAGTAAATACTTTATTGAGGAATGCCGGTAAAAATAATCATATCTGGAGGTGGTACCGGTGGGCATGTTTTTCCCGCCATTGCCATCGCAAATGCGATAAAAAAAATTGCCCCCGATGCACGTATTTTATTTGTCGGTGCAAAGGGCAAGCTGGAAATGGAAAAAGTTCCAAAAGCGGGATACCCCATCGAGGGGCTCCCGGTAACAGGATTCCAGCGTAAATTGACATTTAGGAACCTGCTGTTTCCGTTCAGACTGCTCGTCAGTTGGTGGAAAGCACGGCAGATTGTCGCCCGTTTTCAACCCGACGTGGCCGTTGGAGTTGGTGGATATGCCAGCGGCCCTACTTTGATAGTGGCATCGGCAATGAACATCCCGACACTGTTGCAGGAACAAAATTCATTTCCTGGTGTGACCAATACGCTGTTGGCAAAAAGGGCAAAGAAAATCTGCGTAGCCTACGACGGCATGGGGCGCTTTTTTCAAAAAGAAAAAATCATACTCACCGGGAATCCCGTGAGGAGCACTTTTTTCAAAAAGTTGAAAGAAAAAAGAGCGGAAGCCATTGAGTATTTTGGGCTGGATAGTGACAGGGAAACTATTTTCGTTTTCGGTGGCAGCCTCGGGGCACGAACGCTGAATGAGGCAATGGCGGCTGGCCGGGGTTTGCTCGAAAACCATAAAGAAGTGCAGCTACTGTGGCAGGGGGGGGGGGTTTATGGGGGTATTTTTCTTGGCTTGTAAACTGCTGTGCTG
>CAZPHZ010000236.1:0-5092 GCA_964586035.1 uncultured Saprospiraceae bacterium | reverse complement strand
TAGGCCGCCGGAGATGGCAGCATAAAAATGGTACATATCGTTTTGAAAGTAATCTGCGCGACGCTTGTCTTTGGTAATCCCATACTTATCTAAAATTAATTCCCAGCTAACTTGCGGGGAATCAGCGCTTTATCAGACTATTTAGCATCAGCCTGCCGATTTGCCATAGCATCTCTATGCCTAATCTCCGGAGGTGCTGTTCGAGGTGAATCCCTTCACGACTTAGGTATAGCGCTTAGTACCCATACTGAAAATATTTCGGGAAACGACCCGTGTTTAATTCATTACTTTCACTAAAAAACTCTTGTGTATGAAACGGATCTATTTTACGCTATTCCTGTGGGGCCTGGCCATCGCCGGAATAATGGCGCAACGAACGGTCACTGGCACCGTGACCGACAAAGGCGGAGAGTCCCTCATCGGGGCCACCGTTTTGGAAAAAGGCACTGGCAACGGAGCTGTCACCGATATTGACGGCTCCTATTCCATCAAAGTAGCTGGCGACAACGCGGTACTTGTATTCAGTTATACGGGATACCAAACGGCAGAAATGGCTGTCGGAAGCAACTCCACGTTAGATGTCGTGATGGCCGACGAGGCTGAATTATTGCAAGAAGTGGTGGTGAGCGCTCTGGGCTTTAAAGAGAAAAAGGACGAAATGGGCTCTACCTACTCCACCATCAGGCCCGGCGACATCAACCGCTCTGGCGAAACGACGATTCTGAATTCGCTCGGAGCCAAAGCCGCGGGTGTGCAGATTCAGCGCTCCAACGGCGACCCCGGCGCCGGTACCACCATCCGCATTCGGGGAGCCAATACCATTTCCGGGTCCAGCAACCCGCTGATTATTCTGGACGGTGTGCCGGTGAGCAACTCCGCCATTTACGGTGGTGGCAACAACGTTTCCGGCAACAGAAGCGGCGGGGTTTCACAACAGTCCCGCCTCAATGACATCAACCCCAACGACATTGAATCGGTGCAAGTTTTGAAAGGGGCCTCCGCCGCCTCGCTTTGGGGCAGCCGGGCTGCCAATGGCGTGGTGGTCATCACAACAAAAAGCGGAAAGGCCGGAAAGGCTAAAATCAATTTCAAAACCACCCGGTCGTTTGACGAAGTCAACAAGCGGTACCCTATGCAATCCGTTTTCGGGCAGGGCCGTAGCGGGAACTATTCGCCGACCAGGGCCGAATCCTGGGGTGATTATATCCCCGACCGCAGCGGTGGAGCCGATGCCGTGGACCAAACCGGCCAATATTTCGAAGCCGAAGATGGAACGTTGTACTATCCCATAGACGAGAAGAATTCAAAGGAAACTTTTGTGGATAAAAACTGGGATGCCGTATTCCAAACCGGAGATTTCTGGCAAAACGACCTGTCCATCTCCGGTGGCAATGAAAAGGCAACCTACTTCTTCAGCCTTGGCCGTTTGGACCAGGAAGGTATCATCAGGAATTCTGATTACGACCGCACCAACTTGCGGATCAACAACAAGTTTTTCCTGACCGATTGGCTCAGCGTTTCATCCAAAGCGGGCTATACCAACAGCAATTCCAACCGGATTCAGCAGAGTTCCAATGTGTCCGGGCTGATGCTCGGCTTGTTGCGGACCCCACCCGATTTCGATATCAGCGACTACAAAGGCACCTATTACGACGACAACGGGGTGGCCTATCCCGGCCGGCACCGTGCATACCGCCGTTATCTCGGAGGTCCCAGCACCAATCCCATTTACAACAACCCCTTGTGGACGATTAACGAGCAAAAGGCCACCACCGCAGTTAATCGTTTCATCATGACGCAGGAAATCAATATCGTGCCGAGCGATTGGCTGCAACTAACCCTGCGAGGGGGAATCGATAATTACGATGACAAACGGGTATATTTCTTCCCCATCGGATCTGCAAGCAGCCGGAATTCCGGTTATTTCACCGAAGATCTCATCGGGGAAAAAGAACTCAACTTCGACGCCATTGCCAAAGGCAATTTCAACCTGAACCGCGACATTTCCATGACCGCCACGATGGGGTGGAACGTGAACGACCAGCGCCGGAGAATCAACACCTCGTCCATCGTCGGTTTTCTGGTCAATTCAACCAAAGAAACGACCAGCCTGAACACGGCTGCCGAGGCCTCTGTCATTTCAAACTCAAAGCGCAACGTGCGCTCCAACCGCGGCTATGGTGTCCTTTCTTTCGACCTGTACGACCAACTTTTCGTCAGTGGTTCGGGAGCAGTGGAGGCAGCCTCCTCCGTGAAGGGCACCTTCTTTTACCCTTCGGTGGATGCCGCCTGGCAATTCACAAAAACTGCCCTTCAGAGCGATGTACTTTCATTCGGTAAACTCCGCGGTTCCTGGGGCAAAGTGGGCGTACAACCCATTCCTCACCGCTTCCAGACACTGGCAGAATCGGGTTTCACTTATAGTACTTACAGCGACCCGCTCGACATTGCCCTCTTCGGCGGGGGATTCCGTCTTGACGACGATAAAGGGAACCCCGACCTGAAGCCAGAAATCAAGAAAGAGTGGGAGGTCGGTACCGATTTGCGATTCTTCCGCGATGCGCTCGCTCTGAGTATGACCTATTATCAAAACACCATCGATGGCATCCTCATCAGTGTTGGCCTGACGCCTTCTTCAGGTGCCGATACCCAATATGCCAACGCTGCCAAGATGGAAAACAAAGGCTTCGAGGTCGAGGCCGATTACAGCATCTATCGCAAACATGGTTTTGACATCGGATTTTACGGCAATTGGAGTACCAACCACAACAAAGTGCTTGACCTGGAGGGCACCGAAACTATCGACCTGACACCCGGTGCCTCGGTGAGTTCAAGAGCCATCGTCGGCTATTCGTTGGGTGTCCTTTACGGCACCAGTTCTCAGATGGATGACAATGGCAACCTCATCCTCGATGACAACGGGTTCCCGCAAATCACCACCAGTCCGGAAGTTTTGGGCGACCCGAACCCCGACTGGCGCGCCGGAGCCGGCCTCCGAGCTTCCTGGAAAGGGTTATCGCTCGACGTGCTGTTCGAACATTCGCAGGGTGGCGAATATTCACCTCGCACACTTTGGGTGCTCCGCCGCTTCGGCACCACGGAAGAAACGGCTGGCCGTATTACGCTTGACCAGGATCTGCTCAACTATCACGGCGATGTCGTCGCTGCCGGCTCTACGGTACGCGGAAATGTGTATGATTTCGGAGGCGGCCCCGTCTTGTTGGATGAATCATGGTACCGCACCGGCATTGGTGGAGGTTTCGGCGACAACCAAGCCTACAACTTCTCCATCAAAGATGCCACCTTTACCAAACTGCGCGAAATCACTTTGGGCTACACCATCAATTCCCAGGCTTTCAGAGAAAAAACGAGGTTGGGTTCCATCACTTTCAGTGCCACCGGCCGCAACCTCTTCCTTTGGGATGACATTCCGGGGGTGGATCCTGAAATCAATCAGTTCGGGGTAAGCAGTGGATTTGGCCTGGATTATTTCACCAATCCGAGCACCCGGTCCATCCTGTTTTCATTGAATATCACTTATTGATAAAACGGTGATTCAGCCAGGCCTCGGGAAGGCCCGGATTTTCACCTAATTGTTAATTGAAAAAAAATATCATTATGCGAATTCTAATAAAATCTCTGTTTTTTATCACCCTGCTGGCGCTCACTTCCTGCGAGAGTCTCGTTGATAACATCAACGAGAATCCCAATGATTTGACAGTGGCCGACGTGAATGCCGAGCTGTTCCTCACCGGGGCAGAGCTGGCAAATACCGTCGCACAGGCAGGGCACCTCAACCGGATTTCCGGTATGTGGAGCGGTCAGCTCGTTGGCTACTCCTCCCTCTATTCCAATATTTACGGTTACTCCATTTCCACGGCCGAATCCGTATCGGCATGGAGCCGGGTGTACATTGGTGTGGTACCCAATGTGCGTCATATCCGCGAAGTTGCCCCTGATGACAAGTTGCTCGTTGGAATCTCGAAAGTACTCGAGGCACATGCAATTGGCACCATCGCCTCCATTTGCGGTGACGTACCTTACAGCGAAATCGTCAATGAAGCCATCCCCGACCCTAAATTCGACAATCAGAAATCGGTATTCACGGCAGTGATTGGTTTGCTCAACGAAGCTTTCGCCGACCTCGGTAGTGCTGTAAGCCGCAGCTTGCCAGAAGACATCTATTTCAATGGCGATGCTGGCAAATGGTTAGAAGCAGCCCACACCCTGCAAGCCCGTTATTTTCTTCAAATGAAGGATTACAACAAGGCTCTCTCAGCTGCCCAGGGTGGTATTTCTTCTGCCGACGGCACCCTAAAATTCATTCCGCGTGGAGACCCCGCCAATGCCGAGGGCGACAAGAATCTGTTTTGGATGATACTCGAAGGCTCCCGTTCGGGCGACATAGGCAATGATGGCAGTTTCTTGATGGACCTC
The DNA here is from genome assembly GCA_964586035.1 of uncultured Saprospiraceae bacterium. Taxonomy (GTDB): domain Bacteria; phylum Bacteroidota; class Bacteroidia; order Chitinophagales; family Saprospiraceae; genus UBA6168. Next base: position 655 of record CAZPHZ010000236.1, on the reverse strand, counting down.
ATTGACCCGTCTAATACCCTCTCGCGCAACAACGCCAAAACGGATGAAACAGGGCGTTTTGCCTATTACACCATAGATGAATCCAGCGGTTCTCCCAACCAAGGCATTATCGAAGAATTCGAACCGCAAAACCTCATCTCGTATCAGGAAAACCAACTCATTCTCGCTGAATGTGTTGCCAGAGGCGGTGATTTCAACGGTGCCCTTGGCCACCTCAACGACCTGAGAGCCTGGCTGAATACCGGCGCATTTCTGAATGCCAATTTCGCCGGTGAAACAGTAAAATACGAGGCGTATGATGCCACTGATTTTGACAATGGTGGCATCGAAAATCTGAATGGAATGGACCCGATGAGGGCATTGCTCCGCGAAATAATTGAAGAGCGTTATGTGTCGGGATTCGGCACTTACATGCCTTTCAACGATGCCCGCCGGCTGCGCAAATCCGATAGCGACATCGCTTTGCCTATTCCACTGAATACAACGGCTGCAACTCAGCAACCGGAGCGTCTGCCCTACTCCGACGACGAATTGAATGCCAACTCGAACGGCCCAAGTGATGATCCGGGCATTTTTCAAAAAACTGAGGTGAACCAATAGTTCACTCTTTTTATAACTCTTTTAGAAAGCCCGGCCCCACCGCCGGGCTTTCTAA
>CAZPHZ010000235.1:0-5143 GCA_964586035.1 uncultured Saprospiraceae bacterium | reverse complement strand
AGGACGGAGGCCTCCAAATTAATGAAAATGGTGACCGCGCAGGAGCCAACCGCGGCATTTTATTTTCGTACATTTTAAAGGAAATCGCTGCCAGAAATTAAGAACTGGACGAACGGTGATGATGCTTGTACCCGGCGGCAGCGAAGAGGAGTACTACCCAACCGGCGATCAATAGTACGCCACCCACCGGCGTAAGCGGGCCTACGATTGGCTTAAGGCTTGGCATTTCAAGCACATCGGCTAATGCCAGAATATACAGCGACCCGGAAAAACAAACGATGCCCGCCACCATCAGCCATCCGGCCACATTCGTCTTCCCATGGCCGAGATACCTGCCAAGTATGGCAATTGCCAGCAAGGCAAAAGTGTGATAGAACTGATAGCGCACTCCTGTGCCCCAAATATGTAATTGAAAATCGGTGAGAATGCCTTGCAGGCCATGCGCACCAAAGGCACCAAAGGCAGCGGCCGTCGCCCCACTGATACAAGCTGAAATTAAAAATCTTCGTAACATATCGTAATGGTTTCGGGTTTTTGGTTTCAGGTTTTCCACCACTCGGGGCAGGGTTCAGGTCTCGGGGCAGACAATCACTCCAACTCAATCAGCACCTCCCCTTTGTCAACGGGGCTGCCTTTCAATACGGCGATTTTTTTAACACGGCCCTCACCGGGCGATTTAATGACGTTTTCCATTTTCATGGCTTCTAATATCACCATGGGATCATCATGTGAAATCTGCTGTCCGCTTTTCACCAGCACATCGAGCACAAGACCTGGCATTGGTGCTTTTACTTCGCTCACAGATTGGTTGAGCCGCGCATTGAGCCCCATTTTTTCCACCAGTTCGTCGTATTTGTCGGCAATGGAAACTGTGCATAAAGTGCCATCCACTTTTATTTCAAAAGTGCGCGCTGCCTGGTCATAAGACTGCATTTCGGCATTATGCGATTTCCCATCCTTCAGAATGTGAAAGTGCCCCGGAGTGGCAGACACGTAATCCAGTTTTCCGGCATCTTCAGCGGTAAGGTCGAAGTCGTATTTGCCGTTTATGCGAAGGTGGTATTTTTCACTATTCATGTGTTTTATCTTTTATCAATTGGCATAAACTCAGCGGGCTTCAATTTTCCCGAGCTTGGTTAAATACACTGTTTCAAACACGGTGTAGGCAATGTACACGAGGAAAAATGGAATGAGAAAAAAGAGACTGTCCGGGTGCGCCAGCCGGTGGTAAACGATTACCAATATCAGTGTGAAAAAGAGTTTGACAAAAGTGAACACCATAATGAGGCGTGTAAAAGCATTTTTGTCTTTGCTGATGGCCGCCTTGGCCGCCATGAAGTAAACGCCAGCACTGAGCAGTGTGAAAAAGCCGGTACAGGCGAGAGAAAATGTCAGCGATGCCTCTTCGCCAAAGACCTTGTGGAGTAAAAAAACTACCACCACCACCGATAAGGTCAGTACCCCCAATTCTGAAAAAAAGCGGCGTTGGTTCATGTGCGCTTGATAGGTTACAGGCTCTCAGTTAATCCCTTTTTTGCAAAAGGTCCTTAAACGTCAGGTAAAAAGCAGCAAATAAAAAAATCACGACAGATAGCGCGGTCAAGTATGGCCGGCTGGTCTGGAAATAATGGTCTAGTTTTTTACCCACAAAAGCCCCAATGGCCAGAAGTATACCCATTTGAAACGCCATGCCAGCGTAATTCATGTAATTAATGGGCGCCCTCTTTGGCGATTTGCCGGGCTTTTTCTCCGGCATTTTCGGAGGTGGAATTTTTCGATGTGGTGACAACTTTATCTGTTGATTTTAAGCCGCCTTTGGGCTGCTGCCCTACCATATTGTAGGTGCCGCTGATGACGGCCCCCGACTGAACGACGAGCTTGCCATAAGTCACCTCTCCCATTACAGTGGCAGAATCGCGAATATTGAGTAATTCTTTGACATGGAGATGTCCTTCGAATTTGCCCTCTACTACCGCGTTTTTACAACGTATGGTTCCATTCACACTGCCTGCAGGGCCAATGATAACTTTGGATTCGCAGTCCAATTCGCCTTTTATCGAGCCATCGACACGAAGGTCGCTGGTGGCCCTTATTTTGCCTTCGACTTTCGTGCCTTGCACGAGGCTATTGAGCGAATGAGTGGCCCCGGCAGGCATAATTTTATTACCCGATTCTTTGCTCTTTTCTTTGCTTCCGAACATAGTTTTTGATTTGTGCTGTCGGTGGATTCCGTGCCACCAACACCGGTTTTGTAATCAAGTTTAAAAAGATGCATAGCATCAATCCCATCCTGGAGTCTGCCGTCCGGCAGCATATCGCGGAACATGGCATTAGCCATAAACCTGATGATCCGGTAGTTTTCCCATAACGATTGTCAAAACAAACCCGAAGATAGAACTTTTTCAATTCCCAATATAAATGGTGGGGCAATATTGCCGGAATGGATGTAAATCATGCAGGTCTCGCGCCAACGAAACAACCCGCCAGAATCAGGTCCTGGCGGGTTGTTTTGTTCGCCTAAATAGGTTCGTAAATATCAGTCTTAGAAGTTGGGACAGTAAACGCCCCGCCTTTCGTTGTTGCAGAATTTGTAAATAAGGGCAAACTCAAATGCTCCATTGTTGCTGCTCGCAGGTTTCAAAGCCGAAACGTTTACGTCGTAGCTGAAACCCAGCGAAAACTGATTGTAATCGAACCGGGTAGAAAGGATGACAGCATCGGTCAGCACACCGGTCTCCACTTTATTGGACACCCGCACCCATGTACCAATCTGAAAAGCCTGGTAGTTGCTAAAACCACCTTTGCCGCTGCCGAGTGTAAACTTGAGTGCAGTACCTGAGTTCACCTGGAACGAAGGCCCTTGGAACATGGTAATAATGCCCGGCACCAGTCCTACTTTTTTGGTTATGGCAAATTCCCCACCGGCATGCAATGTGAACCGGCTATAAAGAAAATCTTCAACCCCTGATTCAAAAGACTGATTAGCGCGGTTGAGGTGGTTGTATGCACCGCCGATATAAAAGTTATTGTCTTCATCAAATACTGAGAACCATAGAATCCCGGCAGATAAATCTGCAAACAGGTAATTATCCTGGTCGAAAGCATCTTCGAAAGAGGGGAGCGAAGGGTCATATCCCCCGAGACCATCGTGTTGGGTGCCCCAGCGCAGTTTGATAAAATCAACGCTGCGTTGCGCCAAGCCGGCTTCAGCCCCCACCACGAGGTAGTGGGCCTCTTTACGGCCACCTCCCATGCGCTTACTATAAGAGCCTGATATTTTACCTGTCATGGTCGCAAACTGTGATTCGCCGGCGCGGTCGCCCCAGAAGGTGCCGCCGATGCCAAAATAGTCGTACCTTCCAACGGGTATCTTTTGGTCGTAAGAAGCGGAATAGGTCGAATAGGCATTACTCTTCAAGACAGATGCCCATTGGTTTCTGTAATTGGCGGTCAGCCTGATATTACAATTCATTATCCCAGTCATAGCTGGGTTCAGGTTGAGCGGAGAAAGATAAAACTGGGAAAAGTGAATATCCTGAGCATTCACAGATAGTCCGGTAACGAGAAAGATGAAAATGAGTAAATGTTTGAATTTCATTGAATACCGAGTTTAATGATCTATTCTACGGGTGAAAGTTTTCCGATTGCTTGATTATTCAGCATGCAATATTAGAGAATGTCGGGAAAATAAAAGGAGATTTGGTTGTTAAACCGGAAAATTTGTCAACCATCAGGTATTTTATCCGGGTCAACTGCAAGAATAACTCCAATTTTGGAAGGTGTTCGGGGAATTTAACGATGCCCCAGATCGATTATTGCCGCTCGCTTTTGATATAATGACGAAGCTGCCTTCAAACCCGAAAATCCTTTCATTCACGCTAGTTCCTCCTTCCACTGTGCTCCGAATTGTTCAACGAGGATGTTGTCGTAATGATCGGCCTTTTCGAAGAGAAACTGAAATTGTTTCAGTCCGGTATCCGTGTGCAGGTGCCTGTCAAAAATCATCAGTGATAGAACAATTTCCTGGTCTTTCAGGCTGAACGTAAGCCCCTCCATCTCATAATTCTGCCGCAGCATATACTCGTAAACGAGTTTTATATCTTTCGAAGGCAGGGTACACAAAACGGCATCGCCCGCGATGAGGCCGTTCGGTTCATAATAAGTGACATTGATTTTGGCCGACCCTTTATGCACCTCCCAATAGTTGGGACCCCGGCGGGCCAATTTCGTATTGTAGCCGCATCGTTTCAGTATTTCCTCAATGGTTCGGGCTATTCCTGCAGGCTCGTATTCCTCTTGCTGCGACGGTAATTTTATTCGTGCACCACAATGAGGGCAAAATCCGTCATCGACAGTATGCTCAAACACGAGATGGCCACAGGAGCTGCATCTTGCCCCTGTCTCATTCTGACTGGCTCCAAAGTCATCGAGCGTATTTTCTAAATACCGCGAGGGCAATGAGAACCCGATATTATCACCGTCTTTTATAATAAACGTGTTGATGCCGATAATTTCACCAGCCTCATTTACCAATGGGCCACCGCTGTTTCCGGGGTTAAGTGCTGCATCGTGTTGGTAGTATTGTATATCTCTTTGCATATGACGGGCGTTCGAAATTATGCCACGTGTGGCAGTGAATCTCAGTCCGAAAGGATGACCTATCGCCACAACAGGGTCGCCAATGGTCACCAGATGAGCCCCCCCGGTGAGCACCGCGGGCAGGTTATTATCTTTTGGGGCTTCCAAAAAAGCAAGGTCGTATTTTTGATCGGTGTAAATGACCTTTTGGAGTTGCTTGTCCAGTAAAGCCCCATCAATGACGACCTCCCGGTTGCCGCGCACCACATGTTCGTTGGTCACGATGAGGTTGGCATCGCGCAAATAAAAACCTGTACCCGTGCTGTACGGCGTGGCTATTTGGATGACTACTTTCTTAAATCGTTCTATAATCTGCCTCATAAATTCAATGGCGGGTTGTTCGTTATCCGGGGTGGCTGATGCCTAATCAATAAAATCGGCGGGTTGAAATTAGGAAATTTTATGAACGGTACCGGCATTAAATGAATATACAGGGGTAAAAGTACCACGGCCATACCCGGTTCAAACAATGAAAATTGCTAATTTCGCAGCGCATTTTAAAAAG
>CAZPHZ010000234.1:0-5175 GCA_964586035.1 uncultured Saprospiraceae bacterium | reverse complement strand
ACGAGATTATGAAAATCATTATCCGGTGGGCCGCTTTGTTGCTTGCGCAAACTCTTTTTTTCAGTTGCTCTTCCCAAACTGTGGAATCCGGCAACGCGGACGCATTGGCAGGGACGGTGGATTCCGATTCGCTGCCCTTTCCCGTGTACAAAAGTTTCGCCGGCCTGGAGCCGCTGCTACACCGGCAAAACGACACCACTTACGTCGTCAACTTCTGGGCTACCTGGTGCAAACCCTGCGTGGCCGAACTGCCGTTTTTTGAAAAACTCCACGGAGAGTACCGCGACAAACCCGTGAAAGTCATCCTCATCAGCATGGATTTTCCGAAACAGCTAAAAACCAAACTGCTCCCTTTCATTCAGGCCCGCGACTTGCAGGCCCAAGTCGTGGCACTCGCCGACATGGACTACAATTCGTGGATTGACAAAGTGAGCAGAGAATGGGACGGGGCCATTCCTTTTACCCTCCTTTACCGCCGGGAAAAAAGGCGAATAATACCCGGCGAATTGGACAGTTACGATGAATTGACCGGGCCAGTGGAAGAGCTGATGAATCATTGATACTCCTTTGCTTTCAATAGATTGATGCTCACCGTGGCGAGGTCGGAGTCGGGGTAGCGGGTCTGGAATTGCGGCACGGGAACCAGACCTGCCTTTTCTGCCGCCTGCAGAAAATTTTTCAGTTCCAGAATGTACTGGTCGGAGTAGCCGTGGGTGGCATCGTAAGCGGTGACGGCCGTTTTGCCGATGTTGGCAGCGGCGAGCACCGGGGCAATGGAGTGGAGTTCTATCACCAACAGGCCGAATTTTCCGACGTAAGGCGCCCACCTTTCGAAATGTTCCGCCAGGTTTTGCTCCACATGGCTGTTGGGCAGGCGCCTGCCCCGGAAGCAAAAGGCCCCCGTAGAAGTGCTGCCGGGAGGCGGCACTACTTCCGGCTCCCGGAAGATGCGGTTGTGGTCGAGAAAAGAGCGCACGCAAAGCAGGTCGCCGAGGTCAATCTCGTATTTTTCTTTCATTTCGCCGGCGAGGAAGGCGGGGTCGCCGATGTCGCCCCAGATTACCTTGGCCCAGATGTCGGCGGCATTCAGCGTGTGGCGGGTTGCCGTGAGGGCTGCCTCGTTAAAGTCGGCACCCACAATGAACAACGGGTATTCGTCGAGCATTTTCCCGCGCCCGGTTTTGGTCCAGATGATGTCAAAAATATGCTCCAGCAATGCCCCGTTGCCGCAGCCGACGTCAATGATGCCGCGGGGCTGCCGCTGAATGGGCCTGTTGAAAATATCAACGATGATTTCGTCCACTTTTTTGAAATAGTTGGCGTGGGCGCCGCCGCTGCCCCACACGTTCATGGCGCGATTCACGTGAATTTCGGGGCTGTGTGCCGGGCGCTCCCAAAAGATGTTTGGGTTGCCGAACATGATATCTTCCAACCGCATAAACATGGGCATGTACGACACCGTGACGCCGTAGGCACTTGCCCTGCGGGCGAAAAACAGCCCCGCCGGCGTGAAATTGTAAACACTGCCCTTTTTGGCAAACCAGCCGAGATAGGTGAAAAAATCGACGATGGCTTTCAGTTGTTCGTGGTGTTCGGTGAACTCCTCCGCCTCGAACGGCGCTATGCTGAAGTATTTATGAAACAGCCCCTGAATGCCCAGCGATACGATGAGCGGCCCCACAATCAGCCCCTCGATGTGGCGGAGCATCTGCTCCTGCACCTCCCGCTCTTTCGCTTTTTTGGAAAAATTCAGCTCCCAGTTTTTGCAGTGATTTTGAAACAGGTTGGACAGGCAAAAGAACGCCCCGTCGTCGAAGCCGTTGTGGATGAAGTCCTCCATCTTGATGGCAAAGGGAATGAAATCAACAGCTTCGCGATAAACCTGTACCTGAGGGATGGCCGTCCGCCCTTTGTCAGTCAATGAATAGGCAACCGTTTTTTCATCCACGCTGATGGTCTGCATCAGCCAGCCCTGGGAGCAGAGGATGCGCAGCGCCACATTCAGGTAACCCTCGTTGGCTTTGAAGGTGGCGGCGAGTTCCTTTAGCTCCGCCCGCTCATTTTTCAGCACATAATCCAAAACGCCCCGTTTGTGCAGCACGGTGGCTGTGGGCGCCACGCCGATGCCGTCGAGGTGGCTGAAAATTGTGCTTCTTAGTTTCGATTTTTCTTCTCTGGTCAGGCTCATTTTCCAGTGGTTCCGATTGTAGAATGGCGGCTAAAATAGGCAGATTTGACATTAGCATCCATGGCAATATGATTAAAACGATGCCAAACTCGAAATTGAAAACAATTGTTTTCCACATCTGATTGGGCACCATCTGAAAATCATTCCGTAAATTGGGCAATCCTAAACCCCCGTCCCGATGAAAAAGCGCTGGACACTGATGCCCGCCGATGAGCAGGAGGTGCGCCACTTGCAGGAGGCCCTCCGCATCCACCCCGTGTTTTGCCGTTTGCTCGTGCAGCGGGGCATCAAATCCTTTGATGACGCCAAAACTTTTTTTCGCCCTCAGCTCAGCCAGCTCCACGACCCCTTTCTGATGAAAGACATGGACAAAGCAGTGGAGCGGTTGCAGCGGGCCATCGGGCAAAAGGAGCGCATCCTGCTGTACGGCGACTACGACGTGGACGGCACCACCTCCGTGGCGCTGATGTACGCTTTCCTCTCTGCCCGGCACCCCCACCTCGATTACTACCTGCCCGACCGCCACAAAGAGGGCTACGGCGTGAGCCTGCAGGGGGTGGATTATGCCCGCCAGAACGGCGTCAAACTCATCATCGCCATGGACTGCGGCGTGCAGGCCACCGGCCCGGTGGCCAAGGCAAAAGCTGCCGGCATAGACTTCATCATCTGCGACCACCACCTGCCCGGCAGCGGCCTGCCGTGGGCCGAGGCCCTGCTCGACCCCAAAAGAGAAGACTGCCGGTATCCTTTTAAAGAGCTTAGCGGCTGCGGCGTGGCTTTCAAACTGGTGCAGGCTTTTTTGATGAAAAACAAAGAACCGGAAGAAGAACTTTGGGAGTTGCTCGATTTGCTTGCACTCAGCATCGCCGCCGACATCGTGCCCATGACCGGCGAGAACCGGGTACTCGCCCATTCCGGCCTCCGAAAACTCAACCGCACCCGACGCCCCGGCCTGAAAGCGCTCATCGGCCAAAGCGGCAGGCCGCTGCCGCTTTCCATCAGCGACGTGGTGTTCGGCCTCGCTCCGCTCATCAACGCTGCCGGGCGCCTGGCAGATGCCCAACAGGCGGTGCGCCTCCTGCTTTCCAACGATAAATACGTGGCTGCCGACAATGCCCGCGTACTCGCTCAGCGCAACAAGCTGCGCAAAGAGCACGACCGCCAGATTTTGAGCGAAGCGAAAAAGATGTTTGAAGCCCGGAAGGAATGGGAAGAGTTGCGCAGCATCGTGCTGTTTGGCGAAAGCTGGCATCAGGGCGTCATCGGCATAGCGGCGGCGCGCATGGTGGAGCATTTCCACCGGCCCACCATTTTACTGACCGAATCGAATGGGTTCGCCGTCGGTTCGGCCCGCTCCGTGGCGGGGTTCAACATCTACGAGCCCATCAAAACCTGTGAAGACCTGCTCGTGAATTTCGGCGGCCACGACCACGCCGCCGGCCTCACGCTGCCCATCGAAACAGTGCCGGAATTTGCGCAGCGCTTCGAGGAGGCTGTGCGGGAGCGCATCACCGGGGAGCAGCGCATCCCGGAAGTGCAGGTATCGGCCCTGCTCGATTTGAAAGACATCACGCCCGGTTTTTGGAAAATACTCAAACAGTTTGCCCCGTTCGGCCCCGGCAACCGCAGTCCGGTTTTTGTGACAAAAAACGTGGTGGACACGGGCCATTCCCGCGTGCTGAAAGACAACCATCTGCGGCTCGCCGTAAAGCAGGGAGATTCTCCGCCTGTTTACGGAATAGCTTTCGGCAGGGCTGATGCTTTTCCCAAAATCTCGAAAAAGCAGCCTTTTCACGTTGCCTACAAGCTGGAAGAAAACCACTGGCAGGGAGAAACGACCATCCGGATGATGGTGAAAGATTTGTGGATATAATAAAATACCTCACCCAAGGGTTAAGGAATGGGGTCTGAGAAACAGACGTAAGTCCTTTTACTCGCGTATTTTTGCAGAGCAAACCTATTTTTTATGAAAAACACCTTCCTGATTCTCTGTCTGTTGATTTTAGCCGGAATTCGTGCAAAAGCCCAGATTGTCTTTGGCGGGCAAGTTGAAGAAATCGGCAAAAGAATCGCTGCAGATTCGTTGCTGTATCCGAATCTTTCCGAGCGGTTTTTGGAAGGAGACACGACCCTTACCATTACCGAACTCGGCACCCTGTATTATGGGAGCGCCTTTCTGCCGGAATTCGACCCCTACCGCGAAGAGCGCATCATTGATGCTGCAGATGCACTCGCCCGCCGTGAGAAGCCTTATGACGCCCTCAGCCTTTTGGATAATTTTCTTTCTCGCAACCCCGCTTCTCTCAGGGCATTGCTCGAAAAAGCTTACAATTCGTGGGTGGTGAACGATTCCTTAGAAACCGGCCCTGCTTACAAGAAATATTTTCAAATGTTGAAAGTGCCGATGGCCAGCGGGACAGGGGAATCGCCCGAAACGGCTTTTGTCATAAGAAGCGTGCAAGACCAGGAACTCGTGCTTAATGAATTGAACCTGGTGGGCATGAAAGAAAACCTGGTGCTTCGCAACGGGCAGAGTTTCCATGTGGTGTCGAGCGCAAAAGAAAATGACTTTAATGACAGAAAGAATGTATATTTCAATGTGGAATTACCGCTAAAAAGGGGTAAGCAACAATCCCTGATAAATCAAAACGATAATTAAATTTGCCGCTCCAATTCAAAAACCCGATACCTTAACCTCCATCTTTCCCAACATGCACGCCATAGATATTGAAGCCCTCAATCAACAGATTCGCGCCGACAGCGCTTTTGTGGAACACATAAACCGGGAAACCGGAAAGGTCATTGTCGGACAGGAGAAAATGATAGAGCGGCTGATGATAGGACTGCTCACCAAGGGACATATTTTGCTCGAAGGCCTTCCCGGCTTGGCCAAAACCATGGACATCACAACACTGTCGAGAGCAGCACCACAGCTTCTGGTCGATGAGGACGACCCCGTCCTCGGGACGCTTGTAGATCGCGTTGCG
>CAZPHZ010000233.1:0-5193 GCA_964586035.1 uncultured Saprospiraceae bacterium | reverse complement strand
TGCAATCCGGGTCTTATATCGTGAATGGCTTTCCGCCAAAGTGAGCTTGCTCAAAAAGAAAGCGGGCAAAATTCATGGTTGAATTCCGCCCGCTTTTATTTCGAAAAAAGTACTTTCGACTATTCTTCTTCCTCAGCCCCTTGAGTTTCAGCACCAGAGGCTTCTTCTTCAACGGCTGGTTCTGCCACTTCTTCTGTGGCATCAGCGGTTACAGTTGCGGCGGCGGCAGCGGATTTCTTCCCTTTACCACCGCGACGGCGTTTGCGTTTGCCACCTTTCTTAGCCGTGGAGCCGGATGCGTCTTCCGCTTTTCCTTGTCCGTAGTAATCGGGGTTGAAATCTACAAACTCAATCATCGCCGTTTCGGCTGCGTCGCCTTTGCGGAATCCCGTGCGGATGACTCTGACATAGCCTCCCGGACGTTCACCGACTTTTTCGGCAACCGTGCTGAAAAGCTCAGTAACTGCCTCCTTATTTTGAAGATGGCTAAACACAACCCTTCTGGAATGGGTCGTATTATTTTTTGCTTTGGTCACAAGGGGTTCGATGTAACGGCGCAGGGCTTTGGCTTTGGCCAAAGTGGTATTTATGCGCTTGTGTTCAATCAGAGAAATCGAAAGATTGCTAAGCAGTGCTTTGCGGTGTTCTTTCGTCCTACTGAGATGGTTGTGTTTTTTACCGTGTCTCATCGCTTTGAGTTTTTTAAAAAAAGTGGTTAACCTCGCAACACAGTTAGCGGGTGGTAGTCAGCATATGGCAGTTGGCAGAAAACCGGTTTAGCCATATAAAATCAATGCTGCTGCCAAAGAAATCGCTCTCTGTAATTGCAAAAATGGTTGCTGTTAAAAAAACAACAGCAGCCTGCTTGATGCAAACTGCTTCTGCCAAAATATTATTCTTCGTCCAGCTTGTACTTGGACAGGTCCATGCCAAATGTCAGGCCTTTTTCCTGCAAAAGCTCTTCGATTTCGACGAGTGATTTTTTCCCGAAGTTGCGGAACTTGAGCAACTCGTGTGTATCGTATTTCACCAACTCGGCCAGCGTGTTGATTTTCGCGGCTTTGAGGCAGTTGTATGCCCTCACGGAAAGGTCGAGGTCTTCGAGAGATGTCTTCAACAATTTCCGCATGTGCAGGATGTGTTCATCCACAACATCGTCGTTCCGACTGGTATCATCCGGCATGCTGATGTACTCGTCGGTAATGAGCATCAGGTGGTGTATCATAATTCTCGAAGCTTCTTTAATGGCATCTTCCGGATGAATGGTGCCATCGGTTTTTACTTCGATGATTAATTGTTCGTAATCGGTGCGCTGGCCCACACGAGTATTTTCAATTGTGTACGCTACATTTTTAATGGGCGTATAGATGGCATCCAAAGGAATTACACCGATGGGTGCATCTTTTGGAAGGTTGTCACCGGCGGGCACGTATCCCCGGCCTTTTGTAATGGTTAATTCCATTTCGAGATTCACAAAAGGTTCCATGCTGCAAATCAGCAGATCAGGGTTCATCACTTTGAACACATTGGTGTGCTCTTCCAAATCACCTGCCCTAAACTCTTCCTTGCCGCTGATGGTGAGGTAAATCTTATCGGTGTCCATCTCCTCGTCGCCAATGATTTGTTTCAACCGGACTTGTTTCAGGTTGAGTACAATATCCAAAACATCCTGCACCACACCGCGAATAGTTGCAAACTCATGATCCACACCAGCCAGACGAACGGCTGAGATGGCATAACCTTCCAATGAGGACAGTAAAATCCTCCTGAGAGAGTTACCGATAGTTTGGCCGAATCCTGGCTCTAAAGGCCTGAATTCAAAGGTTCCAACAAATTCATCAGATTTTTGCATGATGATTTTGTCAGGCTTTTGGAAATTTAAGATGCTCATATTAGAAGAAGACTTTGATAGGATGATGAATAACTACGGCCGCTTTGGCTGCCTGGCACATTGTGCCACCTACTTTTCAAGAAGGGATGAAACAAATTTACGGCTTACAGTCAGGCTCCGATGGTTCAAAACACCATATCTGCCTAACTGTAACCCGCAAATGGACATTACTTCGAATATAGTTCGACAATCAACTGTTCGTTGATTTTTTCTGGTATTTGCTCCCTTTCAGGATAGGACATAAACACCCCTTTCATAGAATCTGGGTTAAACTCCAACCATCCGAATTTCCGCACATCTGCCTTTTTGGCTATCTGTTCCTGTACCATGAGGAGGTTTTTCGATTGTCCGCGCACTTCCACAACATCGCCAGGCCTGAGGTGGCACGAAGGAATATTTGTCAAAACGCCATTCACAGCTATGTGCCTGTGATTGACCATTTGCCGTGCTGCCCTCCGGGTAGGTGCAATGCCCAAACGGAAAACGGTATTATCGAGACGTGCTTCCAGAAGTTGCAGCAACACAGTACCTGTCACGCCGTGCTTATGGCTGGCTTTTTCAAACAAGTTGCGGAACTGACGCTCCAAAACGCCGTATGTGTATTTTGCTTTTTGCTTCTCCGTCAATTGCAGCGCATAGTTAGACGGTTGTCTCCGGCGGCGGCTGTTGCCATGTTGGCCGGGAGCATATTGTTTCTTTTCGAATGCCTTGCTGAACCCGAAAATCGGCTCTCCGAATCTCCTGGCTTTTTTCTGTTTAGGTCCGTTGTACCTTGCCATTATTCAAAATTACTTTTTGCAATTAAATTGATGCCGTTGTTATACTCTGCGCCGTTTCGGCGGACGGCATCCGTTGTGAGGAACAGGGGTCACGTCCTGAATTCTTGATACTTTTATCCCAGATTGGTCGAGGGCGCGGATGGCAGCTTCTCTGCCAGAACCTGGACCTTTCACAAAAACTTCAACCGTGCGCAAACCGGCATCGAACGCCGTTTTTGCAGCATCGGAAGATGCAATCTGCGCAGCATAAGGCGTATTCTTTTTGGAACCCCTGAACCCGGCTTTACCGGCAGAACCCCAACTGATTACCTCGCCCCTTTTATTGGTAAGCGAAACGATGATATTGTTAAAGCTGGCCTGTATATAAGCAAAGCCTTCCGGCTCAACTCTAACTTTCCGCTTAATTTTTACTTTAGATCTTGCCTTTGCCATGATAAGAGACTTATTCTATCGTGTGCAAAATGGAGCATGAGGCAACTATGGGCTGCGCCAAATCCATTAAACACTGGTTTTACTTCGTAGCTAATTTTTTGTTAGCGATTGTTTTCTTACGGCCTTTACGGGTACGGGCGTTGGTTTTGGTACGCTGTCCGCGAACTGGCAGCCCTTTTCTGTGGCGCAAACCACGGTAGCATGCAATATCCATGAGCCGTTTGATGCTCATTTGGACCTCCGAACGCAATTCACCTTCCACCTTGTAAAGGTCCTGAATGAGTTGGGTAATCTCCCGCACGTTTTCGTCGCTCCAATCAGATACTTTGACGCTGTCGTCAATGCCAGCCTTTTCCAGGATGGTATGAGCGCGGGTACGGCCAATTCCGAAAATGTACGTCAAACCAATGACGCCACGCTTATTTCTTGGTAAATCTACACCTGCAATACGAGCCATATCTATGAATTTCTTTTCCCTTCGGGAAATATCAAGTCTGGTTCTTGGTTTCGGAAGTCCGGAATGATTCCCGAAACTCCAACCACAAAACCACAACCTTCATTTTTAACCTTGACGTTGTTTGAATCTGGGGTTCTTTTTGTTGATTACATACACTCTTCCTTTTCTCCTTACAATCTTGCAATCAACCGTCCGCTTTTTAACTGATGCTCTAACCTTCATGATCGTCAGTATTTATCTTAATTATTGAGTCAGGTATTATTTGTACCTATAAGTAATTCTTCCTCTGGTCAAATCGTAAGGCGACATTTCCACAGCTACTTTGTCGCCCGGAAGTATGCGAATATAGTGCATGCGCATTTTCCCAGAAATAGTGGCTACAATGAGGTGGTCATTTTCCAACCTTACTCTAAACATTGCGTTGGAAAGCGCCTCTACAATGATGCCGTCTTGCTTAATTAAATCTTGTTTTGCCATGCCTTAAAAATTCGGACGGCAAAGATACGAATATCAATCAAAGTTTCACCCTCCAGTTATTTTTTTTATAAACCTTTGAAAATCTGCTTTTTCAATGCTCTCACCCATACATTTCATGGACTTCCAGACTCTCAACTGATTTCAACTCAGGGTTGTTGTCAATGGCCTCCTCAACGGGCTTGTGATCGGACAAAATATCAGCACCGCCTTTCCTCACCGCCAACGAATGTTCATAGTGAGCAGCAGGCTGCCCGTCCTGTGCATATATGGTCCAGTGGTCGTCACTTTGCCTAATATCCTTACGGCCTAAATTAACCATGGGCTCTATCGCTATCACTAGCCCTTCTTTTAGCATCAGGCCATTGCCACGGCGGCCATAATTAGGCACTTCCGGGTCTTCGTGCAGCTTTTTTCCAACACCGTGCCCCACCAACTCTCTCACAACAGAATAGGGGTTTTCACGCTCCACGTAATTCTGAATGGCATAGCTGATGTCTCCCAACCGCTTCCCCTGCTTCGCTTGGTCTATTCCACGGTAGAGTGAATTTTTAGTCACGCGCAGCAATTGCATCACTTCTTCTTTTACATCGCCAATGGCAAAGGTATAGGCAGCATCGCCATAGTAGCCGTTGACTATTGTGCCGCAATCTACCGAAACCACGTCGCCGTCTTTGAACTCGGCCTCTCCGGGAATCCCATGCACAACAACTTCATTCGGCGACACACATAAGGTGGCAGGAAATCCATTGTAGCCTTTAAATCCAGGAATAGCGCCGTAGTCCCTGATGAGTTCCTCCGCTTCTTTGTCGAGCAACTTACCAGAAACACCAGGCTTAAGTCTGCTGCCCACATGGGCCAGCACCTTGCAAACCAATAGTGAGGCTTCACGGAGGAGTTCGATTTCCTCATCCGTCTTATAAAATATCCTGGTGGATTTCTGTTGTGATAAACCTCTCAATTATTCAGCTATTGAAATTAAGAAATCGTGCTACGAGGCAGTCTTTCTTCGATGGTTCTAAATACTGTTTGCTCCCGTAGCACGATTTGAGTTTAAAAGCCTTTGTCTCATTTAGTATCTTAAAATGGCAGTTTATTTATTCAAATCTATGCCGCTCTGCTTTTAAAAATTTTTGTAAAAAAATCTCCTGTGCTTACAT
>CAZPHZ010000232.1:0-5272 GCA_964586035.1 uncultured Saprospiraceae bacterium | reverse complement strand
AAATACTGCGGACCGGCATGGTTCAGCTATTCGTGCAGAAGTAGATGGTCAGGATTTTATTCTTGCCCTTGACCAATGCAATTTTATTGAAAATAGTGCTGGACGGCGGGGGACCGTTTTCATCTCTTCGGCCAAACTGGCTGCCGGGACGGTCGGCATAAATGATAGCAACTGGGATGATAATTTATCTGAAAATGACGGTGCCGGGCTTGCTCTCCAGACAAGAGATGGCGCAGTTATTCAATACAATTTAACGCATTGCACCTTTTTGAATAATTCTGCACTTACATCAGGTGGTGCCATAGCTTCTTTCTGTCTTGGCTTTTCAGAAATGAATATTTGGGCTAGCGATTGCCAATTCGAAGGGAATAATGCAGCGCAAGGTGGGGCCCTATTTGCCAATGCCAGTAACGACGGTTTTAATGGAGCATTTAGTCACAGCTATTTTGTCGGCAACGAATCAGCCCATGGAGCTGCGATAGCTTCGATTTCATCCAGCGACCAAACAGATATTGCAGCGAGCCTTTCTTTTGATAATAGCTTGTTTGTTGATAATACAGGTGGTGAAGCCGTTATTTCAGCAGATTCCTTTCCCGGAATTAATCTTTTCAATTGCACGGTGGCGAATAACCAGGCGGGGAGTCTTTATTTGGATTCCACAAGTTCCATTTCTTTGCAGAACAACATCCTTTTTAATCCAGGTTTCACGGAATATTCCGGCACCACAGGGGCCGTTACTACACTTGGGGGCAATGTCTTGGGAGATGGAAGCCTTGAAACAGCACTTTCTACTTTGGACAAATCTAATGCGGACCCCCAATTTACTTCGGTGGGGGTTTATCAATTGGCTTCCGGCAGCCCTGCCATCGACCAAGGCATAACACCTGACGACCCGCCCGCTTTTGATTTGGCTGGAAATGACCGGGTGCAGGGCGGGGAAATCGACGCCGGTGCATACGAAAGCCCGTTTGTGTCAGGTCTTTTCCAAAGACCCTCCCAGAATAGCACGCTGTCTTTTTCACCAAACCCGGTGGGGGCTGTTGGAACCATTCGGCTAAAGAATGATTGGCGCGGACCTGTTATGTTAAGGCTGCTCAATTCGACCGGACGTGAAGTGAAAAGCCTTGATTTGGAAAAACAATCCCATGAGGCCACATGGGAGTTGAAGATGGAAGGCTTTCCTGCCGGGGTTTACCTTTTAAGTATGGACTTCGGGAATACCAGGGTTCAAACAGCGGTTATAAAAAAATAGAGAAAACACTGACCTAAAAAAAGCGACCGGCTGACTCACAAAGTCACCCGGTCGTTTTTAACTCATTGCAGTTCTATAAGCCATTTCGACGAAACCTCAGCGCACTTTTTTGAGTTGGCCATCCACCTGTTCCACGAGATAAGCGTCTTTAAACCCTCTGACTTTGGCTTTGCGCAATGCAATATCAGCCGATGCCTTGCCATCGAAACCAGTGAGCAAAACAATGGTGAATTTTCCCTGGCTAACTTTATTGATGATACCGAGGTCTTCCACTTTGGTCTGGTCAAAATACTGAAGGTTGGAATATGCCGCTAATTTCACCATGATGCCTCTCATATCGGCGGACTTTAACAGTGTTGGAGCTGCGGATTCTCTCTTATTTTTATCAGAAAAATTGGAGATGCTCCGCTCTGTTTCTGCAACGATAAAGGCGCCGGAAAACCCTTTTTTCTTGCAAATCTTGGCAGCTTCTTCTGCGTCGGCCCTGTTTTCGAAAACACCCAGGCGTATTTTGCTCTTTCCATCAACTGCAACGGCGTAAACCGTTCCTTCTTTTTGCAATTTTTCTTGGATTCCTGCCAATTCCGGATTAGCTGAACTCACGGCGGCCAATTGTACCGCATATCCTTTTTCAATGCTTTTAGTATTGCTAACCGAAGATGAGATCTCCGATGGTTTGTTGCCCTTTCCGCTACTTTCTTTTGCAGACTCAAGTTGAGAGGCAGCCACCCCTACATTCAATAGCTCGATATTTTGGATTTTTTTTGTGTCATTGGCCGCCGGCCTCAGCGTGAGGGTAACATCCTGAAATCCCGATTTTGAAAAACGGAGAAGGTAGGGCACATTTGGCTGCAACGCCACCACGTATACACCTTTTGCATTGGAAGTGGTCCGGGTGGTCTTGTTACTTTGCTGGTTGGTGACGATAACTCTGACATCGTTGAGGCCGTACCCCGATGACCCATTGACAACTCTGCCGCTGTAAGCGGAATTTTCACTGGTAAGTGCAACTTCGATGGTCTTGTTTTGGCGAATGCCAAGGGATGTAATCCTTATCGGCTGACTGATATAACCGGCTTTGCTGACCGTAGCGGTGCAATTCATTTTATCCAGCATCTGGAAATTGAAGACACCATGTCTGTCTGTTTCGTAGCTGCGGTCTCCGCAATTGGTAAAATCTACAATAGCCTCAGAAATAGGAGTTCCATCAGCAGCATCGCTCACCTTGACGACAATATTTTCAGCTTGTTTCATGATGCGGTAGATGTCTTCGTTGCCCTTTCCGCCGGGGCGGTTGGATATAAAATACCCGTAATTTCGGAGGGCATCGTACACGAAGCCATAGTCGTCGGAAGAGGAATTCAGGCCTGAACCCGTGTGATAAATTGTGGCCCAGCGGTTGTTGTTTTCCTCGGCTCTGAAAATGTCGAATCCACCGAATCCACGGTGATAATCTGAAGAAAAATATAGGGAGGTTCCATCGTGAAAGGGCGAAATCTCATTGCCCAAAGAATTGATGGCCGGGCCAAGATTTTCCGGAGCTGACCAGTTGCCCCCCGATTTGTAAGACACGTAGAGGTCATAACCGCCGTAACCTCCGGGCCGGTTACTCGAAAAATACAAAGCATTCCCATCTTGGGAAAATGCCGGGTAACCTGTGGAAAAATCCACGCCATTATGCGGAAATGGAATGGCATTACTCCAATCGCCATTTTCGTCAGCCTGGGCCAGGTAAAGGGTCAGCTGAAGCCCACTCGATGGGATTTGGCGAACGCCATTTTGGAAATTGTTTTTGGTAATGGCGACCCAATTTCCGTCGGGGGAGTATGTCACGGGGCCTTCGTTGACATTTTCGCCAAGTCCGGCATGCAGAGTGAGCGGAGTTTCCAGAAATCCGTTTTTGTCCCTTTGGGTCTCAAACAATCGGTTGTTTCCGAGGGACTGGCCGGGAGCGTTGCGTCTATCCCGGCTTTGCACATCTGTACGCCCGGAAGAGTACACGATGCGGCCATCTTTGAAAAGGGCCACTCCGAAATCGGACAATGGAGTATTGACGTACTCATTGGTCACCTTGTATTGGCTGGGTTCATCGTGGTTAAGCGCATAATCACTGGCTCCGGCAAACTGTTTGGCCCGGCTTCTGAAGTCAGGCGACCTTTCCGCTAATTTTTCAAAAACGGCCTTTGCCGTCTCATAACGCCCCAACCCTTGCAACGTTAACCCATATTGGAAGACGTAAATATCTTCGACGCCCTGTCTGGCGATGGCTGCCTGGTAGTAAGGTAAAGCTTTACCCAACTGATTCATGATGCGATAACAATCGGCAATTTTACTGTTTGCCTCCACATTACCGGGGTTGAATTTCAAATACTCCTGATATGCTGTGACGGCATCCTGAAAGGCCGATATTTCATAATCTTTGTTGGCCCGTTTGAGTGCCGATTGAGAAAAGACAGCTGTGCATCCAAAAAGTATGAACAGCGCGATGAGTGTCCAATTGCATAATTTCATGATGTTCAAAGTTTTGTTGGCAATGTTCAAGGAACATGGATTGATGAAGTATGTCCTTGATAATCATATTCTTAAATAAGAATAATTCTGTTTGTTTGACGAGTTAATATAACGTAAGATAAACCGGTTACAGTATTTTCCACAACGGCTCAAAACTAAATCCCTCAATGGGACGCATAAATAACGGGATAATCTTTGAAACCTGCTCTCCAGCTCTCTACAAATGCAGGTATATGACGGGCCTGTGTTTTGTCAGTTGTAAAATACAGCAACACTGTGTCACCTCCTTTATGAGCAGGTTGAAGCGTGGCCGCCCACATTCTGCCGGTGTTATCGTATGCAATGAGTGCTTCATTGGTGCCCGGAAGGCCGTCAACAAAACCTGTCACGACCTTAATAGTATTTGAATTCTCGCTTCTAATATTGTTTACTTCCGTCATTTGCATGTTGTAGGCAAATGTTTCGTAATTGGTATCGCCTACCATTTCCAAAAAAGCCTGCTGCAAGGCGGTGTCCGCGAAAATCCCATCTTTTCCAATACCAAGGGTGGGTATTTTCCTAACGTATTTGTCTTCGTATTTGCCGCCGGCGAACGCCCTGGCCCCGAAGCCGCAGGCGAAGTTGGAGCTTTCCTGAAGTATCTCAATATACGAGCCGTGATGTACCATTTTGATAAAACAAGTTTCATCTTCGTAATCCCTCTTTAAGAAAGAGGCATGTGCACCATATCTCGCAGCCCGGTCCTGAATGGTGCCGATATGACCGTTGCGCAATACGTTTATCGCAAAGTCGAACGAATCGGTGCTGACATTGCCTATCATCAAAGTGCCTTTATCCCAGATATTATTTAGATGCCAGATGCCGGTCCAATGTTGCTCGTCAGCAGAGGAGGGGACCTCGGTGAGGTGAAAGCTCAGCCGTTTATTTTTGCCAGGGTTCGTCCATTCGCCGGTGATGGACGTGGGCCCAGAAAATTTACCTCTAAAAGAGCCGGTATCAGCGATGCCTTGGCTTTCAATGAGTTCGAATGCGGCGGAATCCAGCATTTCGCCGTTCAGTTCAATGTTGATACTGGTCCCGGTGTACCAATACCTGCCATTCAGAAAACCATTGCCCCAGTTTACGAGCAGCATATCTATCTCTTTGCCATTTTCCAAATAGCCGTGAAAAACCTTTAGGAATCCATCTAAATAATCTTCTTCATTTGAGGGAGCCTGTAGTGCTGAGGAATCAGAAGGGAGTTGAAGCTGCCTATCTGGCGAAAGACCAGCATCATGGCCACAATAGCAAAGCAATAATGGAATGAAAAGCAAAAGAATACAGGCTTTTTGCATGGAGTCTTCTATGTGTTTCTACGTATATTTTTTGCACAACCGACTGTTGCTGCTATTACAATAGAAACGGATTTTAAAGTCCGGTGATCTGCCGGTTAAGAATTCTTAAGCGGGCTATTCATTAATTTTTAGACCACCCGGCGCACATGCAAAGTTTGTCTTTCATCCGCAGAAT
>CAZPHZ010000231.1:0-5272 GCA_964586035.1 uncultured Saprospiraceae bacterium | reverse complement strand
AGGGTGCTCATGACTGGTCCAGGTCCACGGTCTGCCAGGTTTCGGTAACGCCGGGGATGGTACCGAATTCCAATTTCTCCGTAGGTTTAAAGCGGATATCTATTGAAGCCGTTTCTGAACAGCTATTATCATCAATGACGGTAACAGAATAAACACCGGTGTTGAGGTCAGTCCGGTGCTGGTCCAATGCGCCATCGTTCCAGAAAAACAGAAAATCGCCCTGACCACCGGTAACTTGAGCGGTAGCTTCTCCCGCTGAGGTTGTGGTGGCATCCACGCCTTCCATGATTATTTTTAATGGTTCGGGTTGGCTCAGTGTGATGCTTTCCACAACTGGCTGAACACTGGAAGTCACCGTCACAGAATATGTGCCTGCGGCAAGATTTTCAATGACGGGAGTGGTCTCGCCATTGCTCCATTTATAGGTGTAATTGCCCAATCCCCCTGTGACGTATGCCGTGGCAACGCCGCTGCTGTCGCCGAAGCAATCGAGGTTCTTACCATCGATGTTCACGGTGAAAAAAGCCGGGGCATCGATGATGAAATTCTGGTCTGAGATGCAGAAGAAAATACCGCCGGTAGCTTTCACCATTATCCGCGCCTGATTGGTGCCATAGTTTGGCATTACAAAACTGTGGGAACCATCGTTCGGGGTACCTTCAGCCAACGTTACCGGCCAAGTGATGCCCCCATCAAGGGAGAGTAAAATGTCCACTTTCTTACATCCAACAGGAGCTTCATAAGTGTCGGCAACATCCCATTGCACGGTCTGTACAGAACCACCGTCCCAACTCACCGGGCCACTGGGGGAAGTAACATTAAAAGGCCCCGAATTTCCATCAACGATTACGGCTATATCGTCACTGGCCGTACATCCTCCACCGGGGAAATTGTCTCGAACGGTGAGGCGAAAATGCAGTGTCCGGCCAACGCCGGGTAACACCTCCCATTGGGGCGATTTATTGCCGAGAATATCATCGAGGTTTGGGAAATAGCGATTGGGGTCAATTGACGGAGGCAACGAACGAAAACAAGGTCCCTCCAGATTTTCCGGCACAGGTGGCATCACGGCCACCTCGTTGTCCATCTGCTCCCAGGTATAAGTAAGCTCAGTGCCAGTATCGGGGTCGTTGCCGGTTCCAGTGAGCACGAAAGGTGTCGATTTAGGAATGATATGGGTTCCTCCGGCATTGGCAATGGGTGCCGTGTCTATGTCAGTTTCTGTGGCACAACTTCCCTGGCTGCCAAGAAAAGAGGCAATTTCGGCCAGGCTAACGGCATGGAAATAGGCATCGCTGTGCGCCTGAATATTTGGCTGGCAAATACCTGCATAACTCATAATGGTGGAGCCACTACCGGGTTCGACAGCTGTGGATGCATTTCTGTTGCACGAATTGTTTTGGGTATGATTGGCACCGAATTGATGTCCCATTTCATGGGCCACGTAATCTATGTAAAAAGCATCTCCAGTGGGCGAATTGCTGCCTGTGACGCCTGCGGCTTTACTCGTGCTGCATACGGAATTAATGTAAGCCAAACCTCCACCACCCGTGGCGAGCACATGGCCAATGTCGTAATTACCGGGGCCTATCACCTGGTCACACACTTGCTGGTTTTGGCCGAGCATGGTGCTGGCACCGCCATTGGAATAGGGATCGTTGACGGGATCTGTATAAACGATGAGGTCGTTGTTGGGCACCAATTGCATGGTAATGGACGCTTCCCTTTCAAAAATGCCATCAATGCGGGTGAGCAAAGTATTCATTGCTGCGAGTCCGTCTTCCACTGTGCCGCCATGAAATGCTGTGTATTCTCCTGTACAAGCCAAGGCAAGTCTGAAAGTTTTCAAATGGCAACCTCCGGATTTTTCAAAAATTGGCACTGGAAGCTGTGAACTGGGTTGGGCAGTCACTTCGCATTGCCAATTTTCATTTTTCTTAAATTCTTTTTTGAAATAAACTATGTATAACGGCTGCTTTCCCCCTGCGGGTACTGGGTCGATGAATACATCGCCATGCCGGCCCGACAATATCATTGCGTGAAAACCGCGAGGGCTCAAATCGAATCGCAGGTATGCGGTTGGGTCGTCAATGCCGGTGCCCGCATAAGATTTTAGTTGAGGATATTTCTTGGCCAACCCGGGATGCATCACCGGGGCTTCCACCACCCCGAATAGTTGAAAATTTCCATCGGGCATTGGAAGCATTATCTCCGTTGTCGTTTTTTCATTTCGAGCCGGGGCTGTTGCGAGCATATTTTTCAAAGGAATTAGGTCGAGTTGCAGGGTTTTGAAATGACCGGATAATTCACGGGAGAATTGTCTATTATTCAATGCCTGGGGCGGTTTGACGAATACCCATGGATTCGTCAATGAAACCGGAGTTTGTGTAAATACAGGCAGGCAGGCTGCCCATCCAACGAGAAGGAGTAGGGTTCGCAGGTTCATGTTCAGTAGTTCACAAATACAAACTTGAATGGCTTAACGCCGGGGGTGTTGTGATGGGCTTACAGCGGTGGAAATTCGATCGGGGGAATATATTTTGCCGGAGCTACGAATAAATGAGCAACATAAATATCGGGGAGACTACATGCTGCTTGATACAAATTTTCCTTAAAAAATCAGTGCGCTAAACAGGGGTTTGCGCCGTGGTGTGGGAATTTCTGAAGATGGATTTACCGGCGTAAAATTACACAGCCCTAAAAGACAATTACTTTGCCAAAGTGATGGCCAGAGCAGGAGCAGATACTGCCACGTGCTAAAGCCGGGAGGTCATCAACAGGTCGAGGTCGGTGAATTTAATTCCGAAACGATGGCCGAGATAGGCGTTTGTAAGGCGTCCTTTGTAGGCGTAAACGCCGTTGCGCATACCGCTATGCTCAAAGAGCAATTCTTCCATGCCACCCGCTTTTCCCGCTCCGAGAAGCAGCGGTGTCAGGATGTTGCTCATAGCAATGGAAGCGGTGCGAGGCACCTTTGAGGCGATGTTGGGAACGCAGTAATGAATAATTCCGTGCTTAACAAAAGTCGGCCGCTTATGGGTGGTCATCTCGGATGTTTCAAAACACCCTCCCTGGTCAATGCTTACATCCACTATCACGGAGCCAGGCTTCATCTTGGCTACGATTTCTTCCATCACAATAACGGGAGTTCTGCCCGTTTTGGAGTGGATGGCACCAATGGCTACATCGGCATTGAGAAGTTTTTTTTCAATTTGCGTGGGATTCAGGGTGGAAGTATTCAGTTTTTGCCCGACATGCTGCTGAAGCCGCAGGAGTTTATACACATTGTTATCAAATACCCGGATGGAAGCCCCCAAACCTACTGCGACCTTCGCAGCCGATTCGCCGACTACACCGGCACCGAAGATAACTACTTTGGCTGATGGTACACCAGCTACTCCTCCGAGAAGAACCCCCTTTCCCCCACTCGTGGTGGACAATAATTCGGCGGCAGTTAGCATGGCGCTCATGCCCGCCAACTCACTCATAATTCTCACGAATGGAAACGAACCACTTTCATCCTGGATGTACTCCATCGCCAAAGCAATGACCCTCTTCCCCTTTATAGCGTTAATAAATTGTTCGGACAAGCCGGGAAGGTGAAGGGGAGAAATGATGATTTGATTGGGATGAAAAAGTTCAATTTCTTCGAGCGTGGGTGGTGCAACCTGCAACAGAATATTAGCTTTGAAGACCTGCTCTTTGGAATAAGCAATCTCTGCCCCCGCCTCCGAATAACGATGATCATTGTAATTGGCCTTATCACCGGCCCCAGCCTCTATGATTACCCTATGGCCATATCCGGTGAGTGAAGCAACTGCACTGGGTGCCAAGGCGACCCGGTTTTCTGAGGAAGTTTCCACTTTAGGGATACCGATGTATAATGAACCTTCTTTATGATGGAGGGCCAACATCTCAGCCTGCGGTTGCAACTGTCCTTCCGTCAGAGACTTGGGAATGGGTATCTTTTTTTTACTTTCTTCTGCCATTGGTTACCGATTAGGGATTGACTGGTGAATTGCGACAGGTACAGTCCCGAAATGATCATCTACAAAAATAGAATTTTTCGGGCGGCAGAAGGCAGTATGGCCATATTTATTCTGAATACATCCTCGGGGAGGATAGACTCAATGAGGTCAGGCCATTCGATAAAACAAAAATTATCATCATCCAACAGCTCTTCCACTCCCACCTCGACGGCCTCTTGCAAGGTATTCAGCCGGTAAAGATCGAGGTGATGTACGATACATTCACGTCCTGTTTCGCCGGTAAAACTGTATTCATTTATTATAGAAAATGTCGGACTTGTAACAGATTGCTCCACGCCAAGATGCATGCAAAATGCCTGTATCAGCGCGGTTTTGCCTGCGCCGAGGTCTCCAGTAAGCGCAAACTTCCTGCGGGCACCTGCACTTTCCAGCAAATTGGCGGCAAGCTCCGGCAGTTTATCCACCGATTCGACGATGATTTCCTGAATCACTTTATTTGACAATTTTGAGGACTAAATATCAGGGGCGGTTGACAGCCCTTATCGCCATCAAAATTACAACGGCCACGGCAATCAGCACCACATAGAGTTGAAAACTCACTTCTCCCCGAAATGCTGCTACATAGAAATAGGCACCCAGCAATCCGCCCAGGACAGGCCCCACAACGGGTATGGGGGCATAGCGCCAGTCGGAACCTCCTTTGCCGCTGATCGGCAATAAAAAGTGGGCAATGCGGGGCGCCAGGTCCCTCGCCGGGTTGATGGCGTAGCCCGTAGTTCCGCCCAGCGACATGCCTATTGAAACAATCAAAGCTCCGACGACGATGGGGTTCAATCCTTCCGAAAATTTATTTGCGCCAATAAATAGCAGACCAGCCGTGAGAATGAATGTGCCGATGATTTCGCTGAGCAGGTTGGCCCATGGCGAACGCACGGCAGGTATGGTGCAAAAAACGCCCAGTTTCGACGACTGGTCTTTTGTTTCCCGCCAGTGCGGCAGATAATGTAGCCAAACGATGACGCCCCCGGTAACACCACCGAGCAATTGAGCTAAAATGTAGCCGGGCACTTCAGCCCATGGAAAACTACCCTCAGCGGCCAACGCCAGCGTAACGGCAGGGTTGATATGAGCGCCACTGATGTTGCCCACGGCATAAATGGCCATGGTGACTGCCAGCCCCCACCCAAGGGTGATGACCACCAAGCCGGAGTTTTCTCTTTTGCTGCTTTGCGGCACTCCGCCTCCGACGCTTCGGTCGCCCACATCACTAGAGAGCAATTCAT
>CAZPHZ010000230.1:0-5292 GCA_964586035.1 uncultured Saprospiraceae bacterium | reverse complement strand
CTCACGACCACAGACTCTGACAGACTGACGTTCAGCATTCCTTCAAAGAATTACGACTACCTCTGGAGCGTACAAAGTACCGGCATTTCCGGCACTGACTCCCTGAATGTAGTCATTGAGGAAGCGCCATGCAGCTCTTGCTCGACCAGGAAGCAGGTCGGCAGCACCGATGTCACCGGCGGCACCGGCGCCATCAACCTGATAACCTGGGAGTCCGGCACATTATACGGACTGCGCCAGCGCATCATCATAACCGGAGTAGGAACTCAAAGCACGAAATACAATGTCTATGCGGTCTTTCGCCGCAAAGACTAAAATTCACATCGCATGAAAACGAAACTCATAAAAGTAAAAGTGCTGAAAAGCAGCACCGGCAGGTATGTGCTGCGGGCCGGACAAATAAGAGAGTTGCCGGAGGATATTGTGAAAGACCTCGTTCGGGCCGGGCACGTCAAGCGACTGTCAGCAGAAACACGTGAATCAAAGAAAGCCGCTGGCCGTGAAAAAGCGACGGCGATAAAATAAATTGCAATGGCATACGACCAGGACCTCAGCAAATTCAAACCCGGCGAAGTCGATAATATCAGCATCGGCCAGAATGGGTTTTTGATTGAATCCGGCACCACGGCGCTGACCAGCCTGAAGGTGTTCTGCATTGAATTTATCGAGGCAGGTGCCTTTTCGGCATTCACCGCCAGTCCGACGCCGACGGGCGATGCCGTCACGGGCATCACCTTTCCCGCCGGTTTCAAGGTATTCGGCCGCATTTCGGCATTCACACTGAGCGCAGGGAAGGTGATTGCCTATAAATACGCCGACTAAATGGCTACCGGAATAGCATACAAGAAAAAGTTGATAACAGCACCGGCATCCGAGCCGGTGACAACCACCGAAGCGAAGACGTGGCTTTATGTGACCGGAAGCGACCACGATACACTCATTGGTAATTTGGTGAAAACAGCCAGGCAGTTCATTGAAAAGGAATATGATTGCGCATTGATAAATCAGACCTGGGAGATTTATCTCGACGGCTTTCCGGCGACGGATGCCTGGGAAAATCCCGACGGTGCCATCGAGCCGGTTTTATTTCCCATTTCGAGCATCACCTCGGTTTCGTACATCGACACCGATGGCAACGCACAGACCTGGGGTGATTCAAACTATACCCTCGAACAGCACGAAGGACGGCCGGGGCGGATTTTGAAAGCATACAATGTGGCATATCCGTCCACCCGCTCGACACAAAATTCCGTGACGGTGCGGGTGGTGGCGGGATATGGGAGCAGCGCCTCCGATGTGCCGGAGCCGATACGCACCGCCATGCAGGCGCTGGTGAAGTTTTGGTATGACAATCCGGAGGATGTGGCCCTGAAGGGCAACCCCTGGGAGCGCAGTGCAAGAACTTTGCTGAATAACTTCTTTATCCACCGGCTATGAGCAGAGAGCGCAAGCGATTTGACAGGTACATCACCATCCAGACGCCTTCGGAGGCGTCGAATGAGTTTGGTGAGTTGGAGACGACATGGAGCACGCAGGCGCAGGTTTGGGCGAAAAAGGAGGACAGAACAGGGAAAGAAGATTTCAGCGCAGCACGTGAAACGGCATTTTTGGGAACTGTCTGGACAATTCGCTACCGCACGGACCTCACGGAGAAGATGCGGATTTCGCACGACAGCAAAACATACGACATCATCAGCATTTCAGAGGTTGGCAGAAATGTTTACCTCGAAATCAAAACAGAGCTAAGACAATAATCATGGCAGCACTTTCAGTACATACATTGGATATAGACGGCGTGGCCATCACCTACGCCTCCGCCGCCGGTGGTGGCGATACATTTGCAAACGACGGGACGGAGCGCACTTTTCTCATCGCCGTCAATGCCGACGCCAGCAGCACCAATATCACCTTCACCAACCAGTTGAGTGCTGAGAAAGTGCCAGGGTTTGGGCAGGTCGATTTCAGTGACAAGGTGATTGCTGTGGCCGCCGGAGCGACAAAGGTCATCGGGCCTTTTAAGACGAAGCAGTGGAACAACACATCCGGTGCGGTGGCAGTGTCTTATAGCTCCGTGACATCGCTGACCGTGGCGGCTGTAAAAATGGATTTGCCATAATGCCTGCCGTCACACATTCGGCATCGACACGTTCTGCATTAGCCAGCATG
This sequence comes from uncultured Saprospiraceae bacterium, assembly GCA_964586035.1. GTDB lineage: Bacteria > Bacteroidota > Bacteroidia > Chitinophagales > Saprospiraceae > UBA6168. The sequence continues at coordinate 3,126 of CAZPHZ010000230.1, read as the reverse complement.
GAAAGAGAAATTGCCGCCACCCTGAGAACACTTGAAAAGCTGGAAAAAGAATTCACGGTAAAGGAGCGCAAGAGGATAATGAGGCCGGGGGCGAAGATATTACAAAGCGCAATTGCAGCTAATGCACGTCGTAGTAAAAAAGTTCATCTGCGATACAACACGGGAAAAGTTGACAAAGGGATAAGAGCGCCGAAAGGCTCTGGTAATGTGGTGGCTACTTATGACCCCGGCAACCTGGCGAGAGCTATCGCCATTTTCAATTTCCGCAGGTCTAATAGCCTCCATGTCGGGCCGAAAGTGGCGAAAGGACAGAACACTTACGGCCATTTTTCCGGCAGGCGGGTGGATGCCTTCTATGCTGGCTGGATAGAATACGGAACTGTAAACATGAGAGCCAGGCCATATATCCGCCCGGCATTGGCGGCGGCGAAAGGTAAGGTGGGGAAAGCTATCACTGAAGCAGTGCGGCGAAAGGTAAAGGATTTCGAGCGCAAAAATAAAACAGCATGAAAGCCGGGCGTGCGATATACAACATACTGAGCAACGACGCTACCCTCATTTCGCTCCTCACCGAAAGCGGTGAGGTGAAAGTATTTCCCGACCAGATGCCGCAGAGATGGAATTATCCGGCAGTGATTTTTTCCATCATAAGCACGGCACCGAACGGCACAAAGACCGGCGTGAGCAGATTCGACCAGGTGCGCATACAGCTCGACTGCTATGCACGAACCTACAAAGCAGCGCATGCCCTCGATGACGCCGTGCGCCTGGCACTCGACAGGAAAACGCCCGGCACATACGACTCGGTAGTAGTGATGGGAATCAGTTATTTGAATTCAAACGGCAGTCTCGACAAACCCGACAATGTGGAACGGGTGAGCAGTGACTATCAGGTCATCATCGACCCATTTGGATAAATCAGGTTGAGGGAGGTTACAAACTCAACCCTCTAAACTCTTAAAGATGGTTGTCAAGCAAATAAAAGAGATGAAAACCAAGCACGGGCGGGTTCGTCCGGTTGGAATGATTTACGAAGTAACGACGGAACTCGGCAAAGAACTCGTCGATACAGGCTTCGCCGAAGAATCTGAATTCGTGCCGAAAGGCACCCTCCGCATCGACCCGGAGATAGTGAGGGCGATGGAATTGAAGCGCCGGAAAGCGGATGAGAAAAAGATTTCCGCCGATTTCAAGGCATTAAAAAAAGAAACAAAGGGCAAGGCGTAAGGGCCATGCTTTAATCCAAACAAATAAACTAAAAACTCATGGCATCTACAGGTATAAACAATGGGACTCTGATTGCCCTCTATAAAGATGGCACGAAGGTCACGCATTCTACAAACGTCTCGCTCGACATAGCGCAGGACATCATCCCCACCACCACGAAAGATAGCGGTGGATGGAAGGAGGGCATCCCCGGCCTCCGCTCTGCCACGGGGTCGGGAGATTTCTTTTTCTCCGAAGATGGCGCCGTCAATTTCGAGGATTTTTACGACGAGGTAAATACCCGCTCGACATTCACCGCTCTTTGGTCTTCCAACGTCACCGGCGATGTGACCTATTCCGGCACGGCAAATGTCACAGGTATCGGCCTTTCCGGCGGCGTAGAAGACGCAATGGCTTACAATGTCAGTTTCGAACTGACCGGAGCAACCACGAAAGGAACTGTATAAACACAGCTAACCCACAACAACCGGGGGCAGAGGGCTGCAACACAGCCTGTTTAGCCCCCGGCTTATTCACAATAAAATAGCTATGCAATACATCACAATCGCCAACACACCTCGCCCGGTAAACTTCGGCACAGCAGCTATCATGAAGTTCGAAGAAATAACCGGCACTACGTTTTACGAATTCTTATTTTCTTTCTCGCCACAGGAGGATTCTACTCACAATAAGACGGACACTGAAAAAGCGCTTGATATGATGAAATGCGCCAGCGTCACGGATATGGTGAGCATCCTGGAGGCATGCCTGTATGGTGGCGCTCTGAAAGCAAAGACAGAGCCTGTTTCCAGGGATGAACTAATTGACCTACTCGATGCCGACGAAGATAACAGGCTGCTAATACTCAGCGAGGCCCTGGGTGTAGCGATGTCGGCATTGCCGAAGCCCGCCGCCGGTACCGCTGCCATGCCGGAATCACAAAAAAAAAGGGGGGCGAAAGCAAAATCGACTGGGACGAACTCGAAGCGCTCTGCACGGGCACGTTCGGCATCGGCTTCGAAGAATACCAAAACGCCACCCTCCGGCAAATAGACAACTATTCGAAGGGATGGCAGCGGCAGCAGAAAATGATTTGGCGCCGCACTCATTGGCAGACGCTGTGGCTCCTCAGCCCGAACATCAAAAAAACAGAATTGGCGAAAGTGGAGCGGGCGATGCGGGCCGAATGGGACCCCGAAAATGCCAAAGCACCAGAGTACAAGGGGGATGTGCAGGGCGTGCTGGCAAAGTGGGATGATATGGTGGTAAAACAGAAAACGCAAAAGCAAAGCTGATGGCAACTATAGCGAGCTTAAATGTCAAAATAGGCACCGATATAAAGAACCTGCAAAGGGGCTTAAATAAGAGCAAGCGCCTCATCCGTAAGCATGGCAAAGAGATGCAGGCGATGGGCAATAGCTTATCGATGGCGGTCACTTTGCCGGTGCTGGCATTCCTCGGCCGCTCCACTCAGCTTTGGGACAAACAGGCCAGCGCCATCGCCCAGGTGGAGGCTGGCATAAAAAGCACAGGCGGTGCTGCCGGGCTCACTTCAGAGCAATTCCAGGCGATGGCGAGGGACTTGCAAAAGGTGACGACCTTCGGCGATGAAGACATCCTTCAAAATGTAACGGCACAGCTCCAGACCTTCACCAATGTCGTGGGGCCGCAATTCGAGCGGGCGCAAAAAGCCATCCTCGACGTGAGCACCCGCATGAAGGTGGACCTGAAAAGCGCCGCCATACAGGTAGGGAAAGCGCTGAACGACCCCGCCGTGGGTCTTTCAATGCTCACCAGGGTGGGTATTACCTTCACCGATGAGCAAAAGAAACTCATCAAATCGCTGGTTGAAACCGGAAAACAGGCCAAAGCGCAGGAAATCATTTTCGAAGGCATCTACGTTTCCGGGAGGAACGAGCA
>CAZPHZ010000229.1:0-5298 GCA_964586035.1 uncultured Saprospiraceae bacterium | reverse complement strand
TGTATGGTGCGCACCTATCGCACACCCCTCGTATTGCAACAGCTGTGCAACTGGTTGGTGCTCGTGGTCATCCCGTTTTACAATATCGCCGGGGGCCTGAACCGCGGCTGTTGCAGCCGCGCCAACCAGAACGGTCCCAAAGCATACGGCTTCCGCGGCAACGCCAAAAACCTCGACCTCAACCGCGATTTCATCAAATGCGACTCGAAAAATGCACAGACATTCTCGCAGATTTTCAACTATTGGCAGCCCGATGTTTTCATTGACAACCACACCTCCGATGGCGCCGATTACACCTACACGATGACCATGCTCGCCACCCAGGAAGACAAGCTCGGAGGCGCCCTCGGCGAATACTTGCGCCGCGATTTCGGCCCCGAACTCTACCGCCGCATGGCCGCCCGAAACTGGGAAATGGTGCCCTATGTCAACGTATTCGGCAAAACTCCTGCCGATGCCGGCATCAACGGCTTTTACGACTCGCCGCGATATTCATCGGGTTTTGCCGCACTGCACCAATGCATGGCGTTCGTGCCCGAAACCCACATGCTCAAACCCTTTCCCAAAAGAGTGGCCGTGACCTACGCCTTCATGGACGTGATGATTCACACCATGTATAGCGAAAGCGATAACATCGCCCGCGCAAAAGCAGCTTCCGAGCAGCATTTTATGGAACAGGATTCGTTTGTGCTCGACTGGAAGCTGAACAAACAAAAGGCGGACTCTATCGTGTTCAAGGGCTACGAGGGAAAGTACAAAAAGAGCGAAGTGACCGGCATGGACCGCCTTTGGTACGACCGGGAGGCTCCGTTTGTGAAAACCATCCCGTACCGCAATTATTTCGTGCCTTCGGCAAAGGTGAAAGCTCCGGTGGCTTACATCATCCCGCAGGCATACGAGGAAGTGATTCAGCGCCTGAAATGGAACGGCGTGGAAATGAAGCGCCTGACGGAAGATTTGAACCGCGAGTGGGAGATGTATTACATCAAAAACCACAAAACCGGCAATGCTCCTTACGAAGGTCACTACCTCCACCACAATGTGGAGGTGAAAGCCAAAATCATGGCCTGGCCTTTTCACAAGGGCGATTACGTGGTGTATGTGCGGCAGTCCGCCGCCCGTTACATTGTGGAAACGCTGGAGCCGCAAGGCTACGACAGCTTTTTTACGTGGAATTTTTTCGATGCCATTTTGGGGCAAAAGGAGTGGTTCTCGGCGTATGTATTCGAAGATATTGCCGCTGCATACCTCAAAAACCATCCGGACGTGCGGGACGAGTTGGAGGCCCGCAGAAAAGCAGACCCTGACTTCAGCAAAAGTGCATGGGCACAGTTGGGCTTCGTGTATTCGAAGACGCCGTATTACGAGCCGGTGTACAACCTTTACCCCGTGGCACGACTGACGGAGAGCCTGCCGCTGCCGGCAGAGTGAATCCTCATGCCCCTGGCACTCACAGCCCGAACCGGTAGCTGAATTTCACGAGGAAAATATTGTGCGGCTTTTCTGAAAAGAGGTCGCTCAGGTCATCGCCGAAGTGGAGGTGGCCGGAGGGGTTAAACCCTTCCCGCGTTTGGTTCCACACGAGGTACACCGAAGAGCCGGGGCTGTACTCCCACCGCACCACGAAATTTGACAGGAACTCCTGCACGTCGAAATCCTGCTTACCAAAGCTGTAGTCGAAAGTGCCATCCGTATTTTCATCGATAAAAAACCCATCGTCATTGGTTGTGATTTGACCGCCGGCGTATGTGACGAACCTGTTGCGATAGCTCCCTGCCATCGGGTCGGAGATGTATTTATAGTCTTTGTATTTGCCCGTAGCCACGAATGGCTGCCCCCAGTATTGCAGGGTCAGGTCAGGGGTGATGTTGAGGTTGAAGCGGATGGAGGCGTACACGGTTGTGCGGTCGATGCTGCCGAAGAGGTACCTTTCATCGCCGTTGAAATCTCTCTGTTCCAGGTATTGCAATTCCTCGAAAGAGGCACTGTAGCCGGGGTTGATGGAGACCGACAGGGTATTAATGGGTTTGATAGTGATGCCGCCGTCGATGTTCCAGTCTTTCGAGTTTTGCTCGAAACCCTTGTTGATATGAGCAAAGGCATTGAATGACACTTTTTTGCGTTGGTCGGTATGCACGAAAAGGCGGACGTTGGCCGAGCCGGGCACTTTCATGCGGGGGCCACCGCGAAGCAGGGTGTTGGAAATGCGGTTCAGGTTGAGGGAGCTGCCGGCAAAGACGAACCAGAAGTTTTTGAAATCCATGTTGAAATTGCCCTCGATGCCGTCGCCGAGGCGGTTGCCGCCGAAGTCCCATACGTGGTAATAATCACCGTTGATGCTGTAGCTCCTGTAAAATTTTTTGGGTTCCCACACGCGGTATTGCCCCCAGAGGAGCGAAAACAACTGGTCGGCCTGCCGCAGGTAGCCAATATCGTTTAGCTCGAATCCCGGCGTTTTCCATAGTAAAACCGCAATGGCGGACCAGTGGCCCTTCTGGTGATACAGTTGTGCGCGGCCACCCGAACCACTGAGCGACGTGAGCTCGGCGTCGTAATGAGTGTAGTCGTTGTCCGGTCTTTGGAAATATCGGGCGGGGGAGCGTTGAGCCGAGGCGATGGCATTGGCCGAACCGTTCACCTGGCTGAAAGCAGCATTGACGTTGAACGACCATTCCTTCTGGTTCCAATAGTGGGTGAAATCGAGGCCCCCGGTGTAGGCCGATTTGTGAAAAAAGTCGCTGATGGCGGGGTCGAGGTTGCGATGGGTGCCGGTCAGCATGCCGCCGATGATGGTGTTGCCCTTGTCAAAATCCTTTTGTACGCGCCCGACGAAGTAGTTCGTCAGTGGTTCCACGGTTTCGAAGCGGCGGTCGCCGTCGTTGTCGATTTCTGCCATTTCTTTGGCCGTCACGCTTTCGATAAAACCCACGGAGAGGCCGTGGCTGGTTTTACCGGTGAGTTTTGCCGCGCCAAGTATGGTGGAAAACCGGGGTACGGAAGTGTATTCGCCGGGCTGAAGGCCGGGGTAAAGCGATGGCCTGCGGCCAATGCGCCTCGAGTAAAACAGGTTGTCGTTGCCCACACCGCCGTCGCCAATGCCGATGCCGAAAGTGGTGATGTTGGCCCCCTCGATGAAGAAGGGGCGTTTTTCTTCAAAAAAAGTTTCATAAGCCGAGAGGTTGACCTCCGAAGGGTCGGCTTCCACCTGGCCGAAATCGGGGTTGATGCTCAGGTCGAGGGTCAGGTTGTTGGTGACGCCGATTTTGGCGTCCACACCAGCATTGAGGCTGGCGTCTTTGCCGTCGGCAAAGGGGTTGCCGGGTTCCCGCTTATAGGTTTCAGCATTTGCCACGCCATAGGGAGTGATGTCGAAAATCTTTTTGGGTTCAATACTTTCTACACCTGACATTTCGCCGAAAAGATGCACGAAACCGGGGGCATCTTTGGGGATGTGTTGCCAGAAATCGGTTTCCTCCTCCCGGTACACCTGGCGGAATACTTGCAGCCCCCACACGCTATTGCCGTTTTTTTCAAACCTCAACTGACTGAAGGGGATTTTCATTTCGGCCACCCACCCTTCGGTATTTACACTGGTTTTCACCCACCAGTTGGGGTCCCACGATTCGTCTTCATTGTCGCCGTTTTCGGTCATCATCTGGTCGAATTTCACACCCCCGGCGCTCACCGAAAACACGAACGCCGTGCGTAGGTCGTGGTAGCTGTCGATGCCTACCCCCGCCATGTCGCCGTCGGTTTGGTCGCGCCGGGTCAGCCGCTGCACAATGCTGTCGGGGTTGGTGTCGAAAGCTTTGATGGCCACGTAGAGATTGTCGTCGTCGAAAAGAATTTTGAACTCCGTTTTTTGGGTTGGAGGAGCCTCGTTGAAGGGCTCGTGTTGGGTGAAGCCTCCCATCCAGTCTCCGTTTTGCCAGGCGGAGTCGTCAAGCAGGCCGTCTATCACGGGAGCTTTGGTTATGGCCGTGGCGGTGTAGGTTTTCTTTTCGGGATTTTGCCCTGAGGCAGGAACGGCGAATAACAAAAGGAGGCAAATGAATAGACCCGGGGTGGCCAGTACTTGCTTCATAACAGTTGGCGGTTATTTTAAAAAAGCTGGGAAACATCAGGAAAGACGGATTGAATTACCGCGTAGTTGCAAATTTTAACACTCATTCGATGAAAAGAGCATCAGAGCGGGCGAAACGGCCAAAATTCCCTACATTAGCCCATGTCTTGCCGATCGACCAGATTTTACATTTTTTATAAAAAATAAAACTTGAACAGACATGAAACTGAATCGTAGAAAATTTATCGGAGCCGCCGGGGCAATGGCCGCGGGTAGTCTGATTTTACCCAACTGGGCCTGCACCAACGGCAACGCCGGAGATGGCGGCGAAATGGCCGATTCGACCGCCGTCGATGCAACAGCTGTTACCGGCAGTCTGGCGGCATTCGGCCTCCAGCTCTACACCCTCCGCGACGACATGCCCAAGGACCCGAAAGGCATCCTCAAAAAAGTGGCGGACATGGGCTATACCCAAATCGAAGGCTACGAAGGCGACCTCGGCCTGTTCTGGGGCATGACCAACAAGGAAATGAAAACCTATTGCGACGACCTCGGCCTCGATTTCATCGCCAGCCATTGCAACGTGAAAGAAGATTTTGAAAAAAAAGTGGAACAAGCTGCCGAAATCGGCATGAAGTACCTCGTGGTGCCGTGGATAGGCCCGCAAAAAACTATGGACGAGTGGAAAAAAATAGTCGAGGAGTTAAATAAGATGGGCCAGGTTGCCAATGGCAGCGGCCTCCGTTTAGCCTACCACAATCATGGCTACTCCTTTCAGCCGGTGGAAGGTCAAATCCCGCAGAATTATATGATTGAAAACACCGACCCCGGGCTCGTGGACTTTGAAATGGACATGTATTGGGTCGTTACCGGTGGCGCCGATCCGTATGCTTATCTGGAAAAATACGCCAACCGCTTCCGGCTTTGCCATATTAAAGACCGGCAGAAAGACGCTCCGGCTGGTGAAAGGGATGCAAGTTGCGATCTTGGCGACGGTTCATTCGACTATGCCCATTTGCTAAAAGTGGCCAACGACAATGGCATGCAGTATTACATCGTGGAACAGGAAAAATACGACAACTCCACCCCGCTGAAAAGTGCCGCTGTGGATGCGGCATATTTGAAGAATCTGGTGTTCGCGTAGGCCGGAAGTGGTTGATAGATATACTAAAAAGAGAAATGCTTTTCAGGTCTGTGCCTGAAAAGCATTTTCTGTAACTATTCGCATTCAACCA
>CAZPHZ010000228.1:0-5320 GCA_964586035.1 uncultured Saprospiraceae bacterium | reverse complement strand
GCGACATCCCCGCCGGCCTCTATTTTTACCGTATCCTGGTCAATGGCAACTTGGTAAATAGGGGGAAACTGGTAAAAATATGACGTAAAAAAAAAGGGCGCCACAAGGGCGCCCCATCATCGTTATGGCTAATTTTCACTACTCATTTTTTATGAACTATTTGGGTGTTGGTGGTTTGGTTTTTGGCCCTGGTGCTATACAACAATATGCGAATACGCTATTTGATAAATGAAAGCTCTTTATTGCCAGTGCGAAGGAACTGGCCGAGGTCCCTTTGATTGGAGGCCGGTTCAATTTGAAGCATGTGGTCGTCCAAATAGACGATGGAAGCGACTTTTGTACTCACGCATTTTTCAGGGCTGTCGCGCTTACATGCATGAAACAGGATGAATTGTCCATCTTTCGAAATTTCCCAAACACCGCGTTCGGGCATTTCCTGCCTTCTGTTGCCGAGGTATCTGGCGTATGAACCATCTGCATTCATTTGGTAACGCAAAGACAATGGCGTTCTGGTGTCAGACAAGGAGATACTTGTCCAATCGCCCACCAGATTAGCTTTCACCAGGTTAACCTTGATGGGGTTTGCCAACGGTTGGTAAAGAAGTGTGATTTGATGGGAGTTGGCAATGTTGGTCAGGAGGATGCCCTCGCAATTTTGCACCACTTTGAAAAGTCGTTGGTGTGCCATATCGTGGTCCGTAAGCACGAGGAATGCTTGGCCATCATATTCAGTGACATTCCAAAGCGTATTGTTGTAACTGGTGTTTCTTTCGGCATCCGTTCGTAGAATGTCAACGATGCCGGCCTCATTAAACTGGAACATATTTATGGTTCCCTCCGATTCAATTTGAGTCCAGAGGCCGTGGATGAGGTCTTGAGCCACTAATTCGGTGGGGCTCAGGCTCAGGTCCATGGCATAGTCCCGGCAATCCAGTGTTTCAGGTACTGTGGTGATGAAATTGTTTGATGCGAAAGCCGCATTTGCGGCAAAGAGCAAGATGATTAATGCAGACGTTTTCATGATTGGGTAAATTAAAAAATCGTTCAGAGAATGTATTGTCTGGTCTGGGGTGGCAGAGGGTCGTCAGGGTCGTTATTACGGCTCGCATAATTAGAATACAAGCCAGTTAAAGTCCCCGCCGCCCACTGCCTTCACACTATGTCAGGTGATTTCTTACAGGTCTAATGACAAGGTACTTGATTTAGGGTTGCCTCTTTATGACACCATCGGAGGAGTGGTGGTTTTTTCTCGACAAACATGCCTTAATCAGGGGCGAACTTCCTGGCCTATTTGGGCATCCCGATTTCTTACTCGCAGGGCAATGAACATTTTGTAATGGTGAGACGGCCCCCCTCTCCCTGGAGTTACACCGAATCATATAATCCGTACAAGGTTTATCTTCACGCCTCAAGAATCCGTACCATTGCGCTCATGCTGATAAAGACAAAAGGCATAGTTTTTAAAACGAAAAAATATTCGGAAACGAGTGTCATCGTGGACGTGTACACGGAAGCCAAAGGGCTGCGCTCTTACATTATCAGTGGAGTGCGCAAGCAGCGAGCAAGAGTAAGCGCTGGTCTGCTCCAGGTTTTATCGTTGGTGGACATCGTGGCATATCATCGCGACGATAAAGACCTGACGAGGTTAAAAGAAGTCAAATCATTTTATGCCTTCCGGTCCATTCCATTCGATATTCGAAAGGGGGCGGTCGGGCTATTTATCATCGAAGTGGCTCGCAGTACCATTACCGGACACGAGGAACATCCAGCGCTCTTTCGTTTTTTGGCGGATGCGCTAATTTTTCTCGATAAATCGGCCTCATTTTCCAATCTGCACCTTCATTTTTTGTTGTCCCTATCGGAGCATCTTGGCTTTTTGCCTGGAGGTGAATACTGCCCTGAAACTCCCGTTTTCGACTTGCAAGAAGGGGTCTTTATTTCCGGCCATACCCAGGCTTTGTACATATTGCCACAGCACATGAGCCTACTTTTGTCCCAGTTGCTTCACGTAAAGAAAGAGCAAAATGCCCAGGTCAAAATGAGCCGTGAGGAGCGCCGTAAATTGCTCCGGCATTTACTTGATTATTACCGCCTTCATATCGACAGTTTTCCGCAAATCCATTCGCACAAGGTACTGGAAGAGGTGTTGGCCTGAGTGTAAATCAGTGGTTGATATTCTGAGTATGTGGGGATTACATTTATAATTATCATACATTTGCACTGCCTTTTTACACCTGCTTGAGAAAACCCGGGTAATCGGATTTTATAATAAAAGCTGGTCTATGAGAAAGATTTCGACTGTCGCCCTGGTCTTGTTTTTTTGGCAAAATATCTTTGCCCAATATCATTCCGATACGGTTTTTACCAGAATTGATACCATGCCTTTTTTTTATGGTTGTACGTCTGATGTTGGTGATGACCAAGCACGACGGAATTGCTCGAACCGGGCACTTGTACAGTTTATTTCAAAGTACATTGCCTATCCTCATGAAGCGAGGAAAGAAGGGCTCGAAGGCACTGTTTATGTCAGTTTTATTGTGGATGAAACCGGGTTGGTCACGCAAACAAAGCTCGTGCGCGACATCGGCGGTGGATGCGGAAAGGCGGCCCTCGAACTTCTGAGAGAGATGCCCCGTTGGGAGCCTGGGGTGAAAAACGGCCAGCATGTAAAAGTCAGGCTCAATCTGCCCATTCAGTTTTCGCTTCGAGATATTAATGAAGACCCCGGTGGGGGATATTCCCTCACGTGGGGAAGTTTGAAAGGTGAAACTGTAGGGCGTGATGAACTAAAAGATAATATAAGCAAACCCATTTACGTCCGCGATCCATTCGGCAACAACCAGTACATAGACGAATTGGCTATTACTTTTGAAAAAAATAAGCGGCTGCACCATGCCGTGAGCCGGGGTGAGATTTCCAGCGAAATGATTAAAATCATCGAAAGGTCGAAAAGAGGGGGAAAGTTAACCATCACCGCCAGCGTACAGGCCAATGGCCAATTTTTCTACGTAAGCCGGGCCTTCAAAATAGTGGATTAACAGGTACTTTGAACTTCTCCGCGGGACGCAATTGAAGGCAAAAAATAACTATCTTTTCATTCGTTAAGATTATTTTCATTCAATTATTACCTTTGTTCGCGGAACGAAGCTGTTTCTTTACTCTTTGATTTTCGTTATCCATTTGCAAAGAAGGCTTTGCCACTTCGAACAAAACTTTATTTAATTAAAATTCAATTCTAATGAGTATGAACTTAACACTAAGATTGTTTGCCATTTTCATGATTTCCACCCTGGCACTTTCTTCCTGTGTCTCCAAGAAAAAGTTCGACCAATTGATGGACGAAAAAGGCGCTATGGCCAGTTCATTGGCCGAAAGTCAAGAGAAGGTGAGTTCGCTGGAAGAAAAAGTCGCTGGTCTCGAAGCAGACATGGAATCTGAAAAGACAAGGCTAAATGGCGAAATCGCAGGCATCAAGAGTGACTTGGATGCTGCCAAAGGCCAATTGGCCAGTGCGAAAAGTGACCTCCAGGCAAAAGAAAACGAAATCGCTTCCATTAAGAAGACCATCAAAGATGCCTTCGCCGTGGGATCTGACGTAAACGTTAGCGAAGTCGAAGGCCAAATGTACGTTACTCTCGACGAAGCCGTGCAGTATCGTAGCGGTTCTTCCCGCCTGAACAGGGCGGCACGCAAAGCCGTGGACCAACTGGCTACGTTGATGAAAAACAACACGAACATGCACATTCTCGTAGAAGGCTATACGGACACTGACAAGTTTCCGGCCGACTCGGGTATGGACAACTGGCAGCTCAGCGTAAACCGGGCGATGGCTGTTGTAAAAAGATTGATTCGTAAAGGTGTTGACCCGTCACAGCTTACCGTTGCAGGTGGTGGTGCCGGTGACCCTATTGCTCCGAACGACAGTGCCGATGGCAAAGCCAAAAATCGCAGATCAGCGGCACAACCTTCACCAAAAGCTGCTCCGATTTACAAAATCGGCAACTAATTGAAGTTTAGCTTCGCCCTAAAAAAATCCGGTTGAAGGCCACGCCACCAACCGGATTTTTTTTTGTTTTCAAAAGGAAAGCCTATCCGAAAAATGACCCGAGGGTTGTTAGGTCGATATTGCCACCAGATAGTATCACTCCCACCTTTTTCCCCTTGAAGACATCTTTTTTTTGCAAAAGTGCAGCAAGCGGCACAGCTCCCGAGGGTTCCACCACAATTTTCACTCGCTCTATCAGCAGTCGCAAAGCGGCCAATATTTCCTCATCTTCCACGCGTATTATTTCCTGTACAAAATCCCGGATGATAGGGAAAGTCTTGTCGCCCAGCGAAGTTCTCAAACCGTCGGCAATGGTTTGAGGGTTGGTTTGCGGAATGATGTGTCCGGCCTGTTTCGACTGCCAGGCGTCATCGGCGCCAAAAGGCTCTGCCCCCATTACGATGGTAGTTGGTGAAAAATGGTAGGCTGCCAACGCAGTGCCACCCAGAAGCCCACCCCCCCCGACAGGCGCGATGATGTAATCCAGTGGATCAACTTGATCCAGCAGCTCCAGAGTGGCTGTGCTCTGCCCTAAAATCACGTCATCGTCATTGAAAGGGTGGATGAATGTAGCCCCGGTTTTTGCCACCACGGCTTTCAGCGTATCTTCACGGTCCTGCAACGTTGGCTCGCAATCTATTACCACCCCGCCATAACCGAGTACGGCCTCCTTTTTCACTGCCGGAGCATTAGAGGGCATTACGACGTAGGCTTCGACACTCGTCAAGCGTGCCGCGAGTGCCAGTGCCTGTGCAAAGTTTCCGGAGGAATGAGTGGCTACGCCTTTTTCGCGGGCAGACGGTGGTAAACAAAGGATGGCATTTGCGGCACCTCTCATTTTGAAGGCCCCCATCTTTTGAAAATTCTCACATTTGAAATATACCGTTGCCCCTGCCATTTCATCGATGGTGTGGCAAGTGAGAACAGGTGTTTTATGGGTATATGACTGGATGCGCTCTTGTGCGGCGATTAAGTCCGATTTATTCATGCTCCCATTCACTTCATTTAGACATTAGACGTTAGACAATGGACGATAGACATTAGACGATAGATTATAGACATTAGACAATGGACGATAGACGATAGATAAATTAGAGATAATTATTGTTTTATAAATCTAATTTTTTAAGTCAAAAGTCAAAAGTCAAAAGTCAAATGTCTAATGTCTAACGTCTAACGTCTAATGTCTAAAGTCAAAAGTCTAATGTCTAAAGTCTAATGTCTAACGTCCAATTATTTCATGCTCCCATTGTTATTTCACCATTTCGAGCAACT
>CAZPHZ010000227.1:0-5345 GCA_964586035.1 uncultured Saprospiraceae bacterium | reverse complement strand
AGCGAAGTGCTTCCTGACTGTCTATTTCACCATGTACTAGATATATCTTTTTAACGTGCCCGCGCTGATTGCGGACGAAGGAGGCGATTTCTCCCCGGTCGGCATGGGCCGAGAACGAGTCCATTACTTCTACTCCGCAAAGGACCTTCTTGCGTTCCCCGAAAAGGGAGATTTCCTTTGCGCCGTCGCGAAGGAGCCCGCCTGGTGTCCGCGGAGAGCAATACCCAACAATGAGCACCGTATTCTTCTTGTTGCTAATATTGTTAAAAAGGTGATGCTTCACCCTGCCCGCATTTGCCATCCCTGCCGAACTGATGATGATGCACGGTTCTTTCCGATTGTTAAGTTGTTTGGATTGTGCTACTTCCTTGATGTAAGTGAGCCGGGCAAAACCAAATGGATTGGGATCTTTGAGTATGTAAGAACTCAGTTGCGAATCGTAGCATTCGGGGTGGGACCCGAAAATGACGGTGGCGTTCACCGATAGTGGGCTGTCAACATAAACAGGCATGGGGGGCAATTTACCGGCGGTTTCCAATTGGTCGAGAATGTACACTATTTCCTGGGTACGCCCCACGCTAAAAGCGGGAATGATGAGCTTGCCGCGCTTTTCCACACAGGTTTGTTGAATGATTTTCAGGAAATGATCTGTTTCGGCCGGGGGGGCTTCGTGGTCGCGGTTGCCATAGGTCGATTCGCAAATCAGATAGTCCAGCTTGTCCATCTGTTGAGGGTCACGCAATATAGGCCGGTCGGGCCGCCCGACGTCCCCGCTGAAACCGAGCCGCACAATATCCCCGTCTTTTCTGGTGATATGTAGCGTTACATTGGCGCTGCCAAGTATGTGTCCGGCATCGCGAAACTCTACCTCAACCTGGGGGTGAATGTGAAACCGCCGGCCATATCCATGGCTTACAAATAGGTTCATAGCCTGCTGCGTGTCAGCTTGCGTATAAAGCGGCTTCTTTTCTTTTTGGTCATGTTTGCCTTTGAACCTATGCCGTCTTTTGTTGTGAAAAGCTGCATCGCGTTCCTGAATGAGTGCGCTGTCGAGCAACATGATGCTGCACAGGCTGCGGGTGGCGTGGGTGCAGTGAATTTGTCCATTATAGCCATCTTTTACCAATTTGGGAATGCGGCCGCTATGGTCGATATGGGCGTGAGAAAGCAGAAGACAGTCCACTTTTTCGGGATTGAATTCCCATTTGTAGTTGAAATCTTCCATCACCTCGCTGCCGCCTTGGTACAGGCCGCAATCGAGCAATATTTGAAAACCGTCATCGAGGGTGAGTAGGTGGGCGCTACCGGTAACTTCCCGGGCTGCTCCGCAAAACTTAATATTCATTGGTAAAAAATTAGGTATAATTCTGACCGATGGTTGAAAGGTGGCAAGTTAGGAAATTAGACTGAGTCCGGGTCAAAAGTCACTCTGGCATTACGCTTATAAATCCAGGAGAAGCGTATTTTGCGCCATCATTATTTAAATACCCGACTATCGAACTCTCCTCCATCATTCGTCAGTTTTTGGGCACAGCCCAAATAATGGACGCCCGCCCATTTGGCACCGGCCACATCAACGACACCTATAAAGTGACATCCGGCAACGGCAGCTTTCTGTTGCAAAAACTAAACGGCCGGGCCTTTGCCAGCCCTGAAGCTGTGATGCAAAATATCAGACGGGTTGGTGAACATATTTCCAGCCAGCCCTACCCCTTGAGAAACATGAGCCCCATGACTGCTCATGACGGCAAGTTTTGGTGGCTCGATGGCGATAAAAATTATTGGCGAATGTTCCCATTCTTTGACGGCACTCTGGCCATCGACCACGTGGAAACAGAAGAGCAGGCCTTCGAAGGTGCCAGGGCCTTCGGTGCATTTGCCAAAGCCCTTCGGAACATGCCACCCGAAACGCTACACTGCACCATCCCCGGATTTCACAGCGGCCCGGAAAGACTCGCTTATTTTTACAAAGTAATAAAAAGGGGCACCCCAGAAAGATTGAAACCGGCGGGAGAAGAGATTGAAACCGTTTTAAAGCATAAGGCCCTTTTCGGACAAATAGCCAAAGTGGGCCTGCCACAACGTATCATGCACCACGACACTAAAATCAGCAACGTGCTTTTCGACGCCAAATCACTTAAGGCAGCAGCAGTTGTGGACCTCGACACCGTGATGCCGGGCATCGTACTCTCTGACTTCGGCGACATGATGCGGACATTTACCAACGCGGCTGCCGAGGACGAAGTCTGCCCCGGTAAGGTGGCTATGCGCATGCCCATCTTCCGGGCGCTCAGCGAAGGGTATCTTTCGGAAATGGGTGATACACTTACTTCTTTGGAGAAAAAATGGCTGCCCAATGGCGGGCGGTGGCTCACTCTGATGCAAGCCGTCCGCTTTTTAACTGATTACATCGAGGGCGATGTATATTACAAAACGAAATATTCTGACCATAACCTCGTGCGGGCACGCAGCCAACTGGCGTTGTATGAATCCATGACGGCGCAGCTTATAGCATAAAAATCTGTTAAACTCACAGATCCCCGTTGTTCTATCCTTAAATTTGTAGCGCTTTAGTTGCGGACAACCTCGCAGGTCGGCTATCGAACCATCTTTTGATTCCTCATCGACTGCGTTTATATAAATTCAACCCGCCAACCCAAATCCGGCGGACATTGTTAATAACATGAATAAAGCTGGCCATCTGAGATGAATAAAAAAGCAATCTGGATAATTATCGGTTTGATGAGTGCTGCTCTTATTGGGATAGCAGGCATGCAGGTCAAATGGATTGCTGATTCTCTGCGCGTGAACGAAGAGCAGTTTAGCATACGTGTTTTCGAGGCGCTCAACGGCGTGGCGGAAAAATTAGCCTACCAGGAAAATATGGAGGCTATCCAGCATGTAAACAACGGATTTGCTCAGGGTTACATCGCGAAAGATTTTCAAAAACGAATAGAATCGGGAGAATTCTCCTTTACGTTGGGAAATGACGAAAAAAAGCAAAGCACTGTTTTGCTGACCAAACAGCAGTTGCTGCAACTGTCCCTCTCCGCCAATTCGTGTAACTGTGCCGAATGCCGGGCAGAACGAGCCAAAATGCTCTCTCAATTTGTCAACTATACGTCGGGACTCAACCTCGCCCCTGTGGTAGAACGGATCAACCTGGAACAGTTGCAGCAGTTTTTGAGGCAGGAACTCAATGACAAGGGCATTCGCATTCCCTATCGTTACGGTGTTTACGACACCCGCAAGCGCACTTTTGTCATCACCGATGGCCATTATGTAGTGGAAGAAAGCCACACCGCTCCCACTAAAGAAGGACATACCAACCTGCACACCTCGGAGTACCGCGTGAATCTCTTCCAGCAGGACGTGGAATCTCCCGGCATGCTCATGGCCTTTTTCCCCGGAAAAGGGTCCTTTATCTGGCGGTCGGTAATGAAAACTCTTCTCGGGTCCATTCTTTTCACCGGCATCATTTTATTCTGCTTTGCCTACACTATTTCAGTTATTTTCAGGCAAAAGAAAATTTCGGAGATGAAAAACGATTTCATCAATAACATGACCCACGAATTCAAAACCCCTATCGCCACTATTTCACTGGCATCCGACAGCATCGCCAGCCCCATGATTATGGGCCAGCCAGACAAAATAAGGCGCTTTGTGGACATCATCCGGCAGGAAAACAAGCGCATGAATAACCAGGTGGAGAAGGTGCTGCAAATGGCCCAAATCGACCGCAACGATTTCAACCTCAACCCCACAGATGTCAATCTGAACGATGTTATCAAACAAGCCGTGGAATACATCGCTATGCAGGTGGAGAAAAAGGAGGGGACGGTGAGTGCCAGCTTGCAGGCCACGGAAACCCATGTTCAGGGAGACCTCACACACATCTCCAATATCATCAACAACCTGTTGGACAACGCCAATAAATACTCCCCCGAAAAACCGGAGATATCCGTGGCTACGCGTAATGTAGAAAATGGCGTGGAGGTCGCCATCAGCGACAATGGAATCGGAATGAATGCCGCCGAGAAAAAACACATCTTTGAGAAATTTTATCGCGTACATACCGGCAACCTACACGACGTGAAGGGCTTCGGTCTCGGCCTCAGTTATGTAAAAGCTATGATGACCGCCCATAAAGGCACCATCGAGGTGAAAAGTGAGCCGGGGAAAGGCAGCAGTTTCGTCTTGTTTTTCCCTTTCAAAAGAAATGCCTGACAATGAGATGGCCTTTAATAAAATAAATACCGTCTATTTGCTGTTCGGATAAATAGCGCTTTGGCGTGTTAGTTCGCTGGCATATTAGACCTCGCAATCCAAAATACTAATACACCAAAACCCAACACGCTTAAAAAGAAACCATTTATTTATGACCTCTACAACCCGCGGAAGAATACTTCTGGTAGAAGACGACCGGAATTTCGGCGATGTACTACGATCCTATCTGGAGATGAACGATTATGAAGTCACACTCGCCGACGATGGCATCAAAGGTGCCGAAAGCTTTAACAGAGGGAAGTTCGACCTTTGCATCCTCGACGTGATGATGCCTCGTAAAGACGGCTTTACTTTGGCGAGGGAAATCCGGGAAAAAGACCAGGACATTCCTCTCATTTTCCTAACCGCCAAAACCCTGAAAGAAGATGTGCTGCAGGGTTTCAAAATCGGAGCAGACGACTATATCTCCAAACCCTTCAACTCAGAAGAGTTGCTATTTCGCATTGGGGCCATCCTGAAACGTACGCAGCCCAAAGCCGACCCAAGGGAGGAAGTCCGGGAGTTTACCATCAGTCAGTTTCATTTCGACTTTCCGCTGCGCATCCTCACTTTCGACAAAGGCGGACCGGATGAAGAAAAAGCCACGCTGTCCCCAAAAGAAGCACAACTCCTCCGCCTGTTTGCGCTAAAAATAAACGACGTGCTGCCTCGCTCCGAAGCACTCACCAAAATCTGGGGCGAAGACAACTACTTCACCGCCCGCAGCATGGACGTCTTCGTGACCAAACTCCGGAAATATCTTAAACTTGACGAAAATCTCGAAATCGTCAACATCCACGGCAATGGATTCCAATTGCTGGAAAAGAATACGGCGCAGTAGTAGTCTTCAGTCCGACAGTCATCAGTCCTCAGTCCGGAAGTCGGTTTGAAGAAAAAACGCTGGCAAATTGTAGCTTTGTCAGCGTTTTTTTTGTTTTCAGTAAACCGCCAGACTATAGACTATAGACTGTGGACTGTAGACTATAGACTGTGGACTGTAGACTGTGGACTGTAGACTGTGGACTGTAGACTGTGGACTGTGGACTGTGGGCTGTCGAGTGGAGACTGTGGACTGTAGG
>CAZPHZ010000226.1:0-5361 GCA_964586035.1 uncultured Saprospiraceae bacterium | reverse complement strand
ACCCGGCTATGCGTGCTGTGCACCGCCGCCGGTGTGTCATTTTCACACAGCGAAGCGGGCAGGCCGGAAATGACGGGTACGACGAGGGTATCCACGACGACGACGGCCGTGGCGGTATCGGCGCATTGCCCGGTATCGGGCACAAAACTAAGGGTGACATTGCCGCTCTGCCCCGCCGGGTCGAACTCGTTGTTGGTCACGCCCGGGCCGGTCCAGTTGCCGGAGATGCCACTTTGGGTCGTGGGCAATGGGGCGGGAATTGCGTCGGGGCATAGCGTGTCGGGGATGCCGGAAATCATTGGCACGGAAGGGCTGCTCACCGTGACGATGGTGGTGGCTGGCCCGGAACATGCCGCCGAAGGCGTAAAGGTCAGCGTGTCATTGCCGCTTTGACCCGCGGGGTCGAAGTTGGTGCCGCTCACGCCGGGGCCGCTCCAGGTGCCGTTGGGGAAGGCCGGGTCTTGCAGCGTGGTCAGGTCGAGCAGGCCGCTGTTTTCGCAGGTGCTGTCGGAGAGGAGCGCCGGCAATGTGGGAGGGGTGACCGTAATGGTGGTGATGGCGGGCAGCGAGCAGGGTGCCGAGGGGCTGAACGAAAGGGTGATGTTTCCGTTCAGTCCCGACGGGTCGAACATGTCGCCCGTGACGCCGGTGCCGGCCCATGTGCCAGCCGGGAAATTGGGGTCTTGCAGGTTTGTCAGGTCGTAAGGCGGGTCGCTTTCGCAAACGGTAGCCGTGCCGAGTGCGGGTACGCCAGGGTTGTTCACCGTGACACTGATGGTGCCGGTCGTGGCGCATTGCCCGGCATTGGGGGTAAAAGTCAGCGTGACGGTGCCGCTCACAGCGCTGGGCAGAAACACGTTGTTGTTCACACCGGGTCCCGACCAGTTGCCGGGAATGTTGCCGGGGCTTGTATTTAAAATGACTGGCGGATCGGTGGTGCAATACGGCCCCAGCGCCGGCAGCATGGGTGTGGAGGAAGTGTTCACCACGATGGCCATGGTGGTGGTCGTGGCGCATTGCCCGGCATCAGGGGTAAAGGTGATGGTAGTCGTGGAACCTCCCATCCCGGAGGGGTCAAAGGTGGGGCCAACGTCCCAACTTCCCGTGACTCCTTCTATGGAAGTGGTGGGCAGCACTACCGGCGGGTCCGATTCGCAAAGCGGCCCGATGGGCGCAAAAGAGGGGGTGAGAGGATTGGCAGCGCTCACCACGACGTTGTCGAAATAATAGAATTCTGCGTTAGCCTTATTGGCCACCGTGACGCGAATAGCGAGAGTGGAACCATTAAGGCCACTTACGGTCAGAGTTCCCAGGCCGTTGCTGCCGCAAGCATATCCAAATTGCACAAAGCCACCCCCATCGAGATTATATTCCGCAACCAGCTGGTCGTGGCTATTGTCGGGAGGAGTGGTGCCGCTACAGCCATAAACCGGGGTGCCTGGAGATTCGCATTCCAATACACCAGTGGCAGATGCATCCAATGAAATACTCACGTCGCAATAACCACTGATATCAATGGTTTCAGACAGCCAGGTGTTGTCGTTGCCACCCCCGTTGGGGGTGCAGCAGGGGGCACCCTCTATGTCGTTGCAGGTGAACTCCCCATTCCAAACGCCCCACTGGCTCTGGTTTGGGCCGAGGTTTATGTTGCCGCCGTCGTCGCAGTCGGTGGCATTGGAAGTCCATTTCGGCGGTGCGTTGACAGTGGCATTGGGGTAGGAATTGAAGTCTTCCGTCCAGATTTGGGACAACAGCGGCTGAGCCGCAAAGAAAAGCAAAGCAACAGTGGAGAAAATAGAACGGAAGCGTAGTTTCATATTGTTCATAGTCATTAAAGGCGGAATGCGGATCGGAGGTGCAGTCCATAAAGTCAGGTGCAGCTTGAAACTGCATTCCACCTTAGGTAATTCATAAATCAGCCCGGCCAAGCAAAGATAATAAATGATGGAAATGCCGGATCGCCAGGGATGTTAATGATTGGTGACGTTGGTCATCTCCCCCAACGGCCATCAAATCTCTGCAATACTCATAACTTTATAAGAATTACATTTCTGCCGGAAAGCCACGTACCAATTTTCTGTCATTTCATCCACGGATTCTCCTCCTCCGTTCTTATGAAAGAACTCGTTGACCTTTGCATCATAAATATATTCGCCTGCCCAAGCCTGGTGGTGTTGGCAGAGTTCTTCTACGGCTGTCACGAGCAGGCGGGCCTCATCATCGGTCATGGTAGGATGGATAGACATACGAATCCAGCCGGGTTTTTCCGACATATCACCGTGATTGATACGGCTGGTGATGGTTTGTGATTTTTCCTCTGAAACATGAAGTAGATAATGACCGTAAGTGCCGGCACAGGAGCAGCCACCACGCACCTGGATGCCGAAACGGTCGTTGAGTAGCTGCACGCCGAGGTTGTAATGAAGGCCGTCGATATAAAAACTGATGATACCGAGGCGATCGGGCACGTTGCCTGCCAGCAAGTGCAGGCCGGGTATTTTTTCGAGGCCGGGCCAGAGGATGTTCAGGAGTTCCCGCTCCCGTTCCAGCATTTTTCCCACGCCCATTTCTTCTTTCAAAATCATGGCGAGCGCCACTTTCATGGTTTGTAAAAAAGCGGGGGTACCTCCGTCTTCCCGCGCTTCGATTTCATCGTGATAGCGATGCTCGCCCCAAGGGTTGGTCCATTCCACGGTGCCGCCGCCGGGGTTGTCGGGCACCCTGTTTGTGTAGAGTTTCGGGTCAAAAATGAGGATGCCAGTGGCGCCGGGGCCGCCGAGGAATTTATGTGGGGAAAAATAGATGGCGTCGAGCCATGCCAGTTCGTCTTCCGGGCACATGTCGACTTCGATATATGGCGCCGAGGCCGCAAAATCGACAAAACACAATCCCCCAGCCCGGTGCATCATGCGGGCCACTTGCCGGTAGGGTGTGAAGATGCCGGTGACGTTGGAGCAGGAGGTAATGGCAGCGATTTTCGTTTTGCGGTTCCGGTACTTTTCGAGCAATTCTTCGAGATGGGACAGGTCCATCAAGCCGTCTTCATCGGGGCGGATGATTTCCACCGTGGCGATGGTTTCCAACCAGGAGGTTTGGTTGCTGTGGTGCTCCATGTGGCTGATAAACACCACGGGCCGCTCGTCTTCCGGCAATTGCAATCTGGAATGAAAACGCTCGTGGATTTTCATGCCGAGAATGCGCTGAAACTTATTCACCACGCCGGTCATTCCGCTGTTGGAGGAAATGAGCACATGGTGGTCTTTGGCACCCACATGGCGTTTGATGATTTGCTTGGCCTGGTGGTAGGCTTTCGTCATACACGAGCCGGTCACGGTGGTTTCCGTGTGGGTATTCCCGACAAAAGGGCCGGCAATTTCGCTCAGAAACTCTTCGATGGGCTGGTAGAGGCGGCCACTGGCCGTCCAGTCGGCGTACAATAATTTCTGTTCGCCGGCAGGCGAACGGAAGGTCTGGTCAATGCCAATGATGTGCTGGCGAAACGGTTGAAAATAGGTCTCAAGCATATCCGGTTGTTTTTGGCGGGCAAATTTACCCCTGCAGAAATTGTAGTGCAAAAATAGAATTCAGCCATGACTTTCACGCCGGTATGGCGGACTTCCGTTTGTCAAATGCCCTGCAACGATGTAGTTTTGGCCTTTTTCTGCGCAAAACCATTCATCCCTGACATGCACCTCAGCCCGCTCACCATCCTCGAAATCATCGCCACCATCTGTGGCCTGATTCACGTGTTTTTGCTCACGAGGGAAAAAACCATCGCCTGGCCCTTCGGCATCGCCACGGTGACCATCTACGTGTACATTTTCTTTGTGTCGAAACTCTATTCCGACACCATCCTGCACGTGTGCTACATCGCCATCAACAGCTACGGCTGGTACAACTGGACCCGCAGAAAAAACGACGTGGCAGAGGTAAAAATCAGCCGCCTGCGGCTTTCGGGCATCGCCATCCTTGCGGCCATCGTCTGCGCCGGTACCATCGCCTGGGGCTATTTCATGGACACCAACACCGACGCTTCCTTCGCCTATTACGACGCATTCACCAGTGTGGCCAGCTTCTCGGCCCAGTACCTCCTGACCCAAAAGAAAATCGACAACTGGGCCGTCTGGATTGCCGTCGATTTAGTGGCCATCCCCATTTACCTGTTGAAGGGCCTTTACGTCACCTCCGGGCTGTATTTCGTGTATTTGCTGCTCTGCATTTCCGGGCTGATCGAATGGTGGAAGACATTTAAATTGCAGCCTGCAGACCGGTGATTTAGAGATATGAACACCATTCATTATATTTGACTCGTAAACAAACTTTTTAACAAAAATCATCGAAGAATGAAAAAAATGCTCAAAGTCCTCGGCATCCTCGCCGGGGTCATCGTCCTTCTCTTGGTCATAGGGGCAGCCACTATCCATTTCGGTGGCATCCCTACTTACGAAGTAAAAGCGCCTGATATGAAAGTAACCGGCGACAGTGCGATGATTGCCGAAGGCAAGCGCCTATCAGCCATGCTTTGCAGCAATTGCCACATGGCGCCGAACGGTAAGATGGAGGGCAAATACATGCCCGACCTGCCACCGGAATTCGGTAAATCCTGGTCGGCCAACATCACCCACCACCCTGAATCAAGGCTGACGGGCTATACCGATGGCGAATTGGCCTATTTGTTCCGCTCTGGTGTGAAACGGGATGGCAGCTACACCCCGCCCTGGATGCCCAAATTCCCGCATTTGTCGGACTACGACCTCCACAGTATCATCACCTACCTGCGCTCGGAGCAGCCGGAATTAGAGCCATCGGACAAAGCACAACCGGCCTGCCAGCCTTCTTTTCTGGTAAAATTCCTGTGCCGGATGGCGTTCAAGCCGCTGCCTTATCCCACCGAAGAAATCAAAGCGCCCCCCATTGAGGATAAGGTGGCTTACGGAAAATACATGGCCACGGGAAAAGTGGACTGTTTCAGTTGCCACAGCCCGAGTTTCGAGACCACGAACATCATGGAGCCCGAGAAAACTCCCGGTTTTTTCAGCGGTGGCAACCCCATGCCCAACCTGAAAGGCGTCGTCATCCCCACCGCAAACCTGTCGATGGACAAAGAGACAGGTATCGGAAATTGGACGGAGGAGCAGTTCATCAAAGCCGTGCGATTCGCGCAGCGGCCCGACGGGCGGGCCTTGCGCTACCCAATGGAACCTTTCGCCGAAATGACGGAGGAGGAAGCGGCAGCCATCTGGGCCTATTTGCAGACCATTCCGGTCATTAAAAATGAGGTGCCCCGGAATTTTGAATAACTCTCAAGCTGGCTGGCGACTACGGAAACGCCACGCAGCTGCTCAGCGCGCCACATTTTCA
>CAZPHZ010000225.1:0-5376 GCA_964586035.1 uncultured Saprospiraceae bacterium | reverse complement strand
AGGTTGAGAAGGTTGAGAAGGTTGAGAAGGTTGAGAAGGTTGAGAAGGTTGAGAAAGGTTTAGAAGGTTGAGGCTCAACCCTCTCGAATTTCTCAACAAGTTATTTCATAGACGTTACTTAAAATGTGAATTTATTTTGCCGGCGTACCTAAATTCGCAGCATAGATTAGAAAAACTTTAACCGCTCATTGCATAACCCTATTCCCCTTCACAGCAAACGCTTTCGCCCCAGCTGGCGAAAATGGCTAAATCCTTCCATCAAATTGCTCATTGGCTGTCTGTTGGGTTGGGCCCTCTACCGGCAGGTGTTTGCCGGTGAAAATGCCTCCGGACTGTGGCTAACCTTCAAAACACATTTTAAAAAGGACAATTTGGGATGGCTCATGATTGCACTAACCTTGGTGCCGGTGAATTTGATTTTCGAGGCCCTCAAGTTTCGTGAACTCATCCGTAATTTCACGGACCCTCCATTTTTCAAAATTCTGCGTGCTGTGCTCGGAGGGGTGACCATCGCCATATTCACACCGAACAGGGTGGGGGAGTATGGAGGCCGCATTTTATTTCTCGAGGCAAAGCACAACTGGAAAATCGTCATTGCCACAATGGTGGGCAGTCTGAGCCAATTGTTGGTACTCCTGTCTGCGGGACTAATTGGCCTCACCTGGTTTTCAGCCCGCTATCTTGACACAGAGCCATATGCCTTGCCGCTCATGCTTTGCCTCGGAATTGCATTCATTGGCCTTTTGACTTTCATATATTTCAACATTGATGTGGTGGTTCCTCTCGCAAAACGAATACCGTACATTCATAAATTAAAGCGGTATTTAAGGCATTTGATGGTACTGCAGAATTATTCCAGGGCAGAGTTGTTGGGAGCGCTTGGCTATGCTGCTGTTCGTTATCTGACCTATTGCACTCAATACTATCTTCTACTCCGATTTTACGATATACCGGTCGGGTGGGTGACAGGCATGGCTGGGATAGCTGCTATTTTCTTTGTCCAGGCGAGTATTCCCCTTCCGCCTGTAACAGGGCTGCTTGCACGAGGCGAAATTGCGCTTTTTACATGGGGGATATTTAGCGGCGACAGGCTGAGCATTCTGGCTGCCACGTTCAGTTTATTCGTAATAAATATCGCAGCTCCGGCGTTACTGGGACTGGTATTTATCGTGCAAACGAACATTCTGAAATCCCTTGGCTATGAAAATAAAAATTGACCGTCTCCTTCTTTCGCCCATCATAACTGTCTTACTATTTCCTTTTTTATTGTTACCGCCACAGGCAAAAAAAACAGAATCCAGGCCAGCGTCAAAACTACCCTTTCTTCACGAACCCGACCCTTGCAACACGCTCAATACAGCTTTTGTGGAAGGCGAAGAATTGGTGTATAAAGTGTACTACAATTGGGGGTTTATTTGGGTCAATGCTGGCGAAATCACTTTTAGGGTTTTAGATAATGACGACGAATACCATTTTCAGGTAATCGGAAGGACGCACGATTCCTACGACTGGTTTTTTAAAGTCCGGGACTATTACGACACCTGGGTAAAGAAAGATGATTTGCTGCCTTTGGTGTCCAAACGAGTAATTCAGGAAGGGAAGTACACGCTATACGATTGCACAAGTTTCGACCAGTTTCACCAGACTTGCTCCAACGAACGGGGCCGTTCCCAAGCCACCATTAAAGAGCATAATCAATTCGAAGTGGAGGGTTGCATGCACGACATGCTTTCAATCCTGTATTTTGCGCGCAATATTGGATTCGATGGCTTTGAGGAGGGCGAGCGTTTTCCCATTAAAATATTTGTTGACAAATCCACATGGCCATTGGAGGTGAAATACAAAGGAGCAGATACCGGTAAAAAGATCAAGGGGCTCGGCAAATTCAATACTCTTAAATTTTCGCCACAAGTGATAGAAGGGGAAGTATTCCCCAAAGGTACAGAGTTGAATGTGTGGATTTCAGATGACGAAAACCGCGTTCCTCTCGTCATTGATTCGCCTTTGTCGGTTGGGTCAGCCAAAGCCATCCTGTCACGCCACTCCGGCCTTCGCTATCCGCTGGTTTCCAAGATGGAAAAATAAAGAACAACCGTTCTGCGAGTGCTTCCCAGCCTGGAATTTTAATGTATTTTCACTGTTTGTCAGATGCACGAAGTAACCAAAATCAATTAATCTGTGGGGAAAAAAATTCCGAAAAGAATATTTACCGGCTCTATGCTACTCCTCATCTTCGCCTCCGGGGTGTTGGTGACACGTTGGTTTTACCAGCAGTCGCCTGCAGTGAATCAGCAGAGCTCCACAGTTTTGTTGGAACGAATCAAGACCGTGGCCAAACTCATCGCCGTGGAGGGCTACTTTTCCGAAATCTACGACTACCAGGATTATTATGGCTACGATCTTAGCGTGCTGCGCAAAAAGGCCCTCATCAAAGTGAATGCTAAGGTTTCGGTTGGCTACGACTTGGAGAAAATGGACATCACCGTTAAAGCAAACAACAAGACCATTGTTGTGACCAGCATCCACGGACCTGAGATTCTGTCTATTGAACATGACCTCGAATATTACGATGTGCAGGAAGGGCTGTTCAATTCTTTCTCAATAGACGATTACAATAAGCTGAATGCCAACGCCAAAGAGTTCATACGTTGCAAAGCGCTCGAAAGTGATTTGTTCTCACATGCACGGAAGCAACGCAAAGATATTTTCGAAATGATGCGCTTCATGGCACAAAGCGCAGGTTGGACCTTGGTCGTAAAACAGACAAAACAGCCTGTGGCGCCGGGTTTTTCTGAATTTTAATCTGCTTCCGGCAAAACAAAAATCCCTCATTTTCATAATCGGAAAGAAAAAAAATCTATTTTGCGCAGGGTTTGCGAAGTACGTGATTTAGCAACCCTTTTCTAATAAAACGAAACCACCAAATCTTCTGATTTTGAGAAGTTTTGGATAAACTAACAAAAACACAGAATTATGTCTTTTGCTTTAGGCTTACTCGTTTTCGGATGGATTTTCGTCATCGTCTGGACAACGATCATCATTTTCACCCAACGGAAAGTTCACCCAAAGGCACTATTTGCACTGTTTTTCACAGAAATGTGGGAGAGGTTCAGCTTTTATGGGATGCGCGCACTGCTCGTGCTATATCTTACCCACGAGCTTTTTATAAAAATGGAACACGGCGAGGCCGATGCAAGGGCCTATGGCGTATATGGTGCCTATAATGCTCTGCTGTACGCTGCTCCCACAATTGGAGGCTGGTTGGCCGACCGGATGATGGGTTTCCGCAAAGCCATTCTCATGGGGGGTATCTTTATGGCTATTGGCCAATTTACCCTGGCTACTTCTTCGCACTGGAATTTGGGTGAAACGGTCTTTTTTATGGGCCTGGGTCTGCTCACCGTGGGCAACGGCTTTTTCAAGCCCAACATTTCGAGTTTCCTCGGCACTTTTTACGATCGCAATGACAAGCGAAAGGATGGCGCATTTACCATTTTTTACATGGGCATCAACATCGGTGCTTTTCTGGCTCCAATCACCTGCGGTTATCTCGGTGAAACCATCGACTGGTCGCTGGGTTTCCTCGTGGCGGGTGTTGGTATGTGTGTGGGTCTCATCCAGTTTTGGTACAATATGCGCGATTATGAAGACAAGGGGAACCCTCCGGATCCCAAGGACTTCAAAGCACCATTTTTTTTAGGCATGAGCAAAGAGGTGCTAATCGTTGTTGCGACACTGATTTTTGTACCCATATTCTCCCTGCTTATCGATGCTGAAGGTGTCACCAACTACATTTTGCTGGTAGTTGGGCTTGCCTGTATCGGCTACCTGTTGGTAACTTCGCTGACGGCCAAAGACAAAGAGGAAGGCCAGCGCATGCTCGTCTTTTTGTTCCTGTTTTTCTTTCACATGATATTCTGGGCGCTGTTCGAGCAAGCGGGAGGTTCTCTGACCATTCTGGCCGAACGCCATGTGAATCTGCATGGCATCGAAGCGTCGCAGTTGCAGTCGGTCAACCCGCTGTACATCATATTACTGGCCCCTGTTTTTTCATGGATATGGGCCAAACTCAATAAAGCGGGCAAGGAACCCCGCACGCCCATCAAGTTCTTTTTCGGTTTGCTCCAGATGGCGCTTGGTTATTTCGTCATCGTATGGGGCATCAGAACAGTCCTGCCTACGGCGGATGCCGGAGGGTTGGTGCCACTCATCTTCATTTTGGGAATGTACCTGTTCCACACCACGGGTGAGTTGAGCCTCTCACCGGTGGGGCTTTCCGTGGTCACCAAACTTTCACCGGCCAAGGTGGTGGGCTTCGTGATGGGGGCATGGTTCTTCTCCATTGCCTTTGCCCATAAAATTGCGGGAGAACTGGGCAAGGTAATTGCCGAGCCCGGTGCCAATGCCACACACCAGGAAACCATGGCCTCCTTCGCCGATGTTTATATGACATGGGGCGTTTACGTGGTGCTGGCCGCAGCTGTACTATTGCTGCTTTTGTCGCCCATTCTGAAAAAATGGATGCACGGCGTGCACTAATTATTTACCATCGTTGAATGTTAGCAAAAGAAGCCCCTCCATTTATTGCAAAAGATGGAGGGCTTTCTTTTTATGATATGAAACAGGGGTGCCTCTGACACTTCATCCCCGGCACCTATCATCACAAATTCACTGCTTTGAAACAAAAGAGTAATGAAATAATGGGGCATCCAAAGGGTTTGGCGTTGCTGTTCTTCACAGAGATGTGGGAGCGGTTCAGCTATTACGGGATGCGCGCTATTTTCTCACTATACATGATAAAGGCCTTACTGTTCGATAAAGCCGCTGCCTCGGAAATTTATGGTAGCTACACGGGCCTGGTCTACCTCACCCCTCTCATTGGGGGTTATGTAGCCGACCGCTATTGGGGCAACCGAAAGAGTATCGTATCGGGGGGTATTATCATGGCCTTTGGCCAATTTTTTATGTTCCTGAGTGGCTGGTTTTTTCAAGAAAAAGGCCTGGCGATTCCGCTCATGTGGAGCGGGTTGATTTGTCTTATTTTGGGAAATGGATTTTTTAAACCCAACATTTCCTCGATGGTTGGGCAACTATATTCGGAAGGCGACCGCCGAAAAGATGCAGCCTTTACTATTTTTTATATGGGCATCAATCTGGGCGCATTCATCGCCCCCTTGGCCTGCGGCTATCTCGGCGACACCGGAAATGCGGCAGACTTCAAATGGGGCTTTCTCGCCGCCTGTCTGGGTATGATAGTCGGTACCGGTTTGTTTCAGGCTATGAAAAATAAATACGTAATAACGCCGGAAGGTGCTCCAATCGGCGCCGTGCCGAATAAAGCTGTGTCAAAGGTTGAAGAGGTTCAAAATACAAATA
>CAZPHZ010000224.1:0-5385 GCA_964586035.1 uncultured Saprospiraceae bacterium | reverse complement strand
AAGCAAGAAGCTGAAAAAAAGGCCATAGGTAAAAAATCAAAAGGGAAAGGGAAAGGGAAAGGGAAAGCCGCTAAAAAGGAGAAGGTAGTCAAGGAAGAAAAAACCGAGGAGGCCGGCGTTGCCGAAAGCAAAGAGGAAAAAGACGAGGGCAAGGGAGGCCGCAAACTCAAAAAAGACGAAGTGTTGGTGCAAGTTTTCAACGATAATGGCGACACCATCCGCACGTTCACCAGCAAAGTGGACACGGGCATTGTGAGGGTATACTGGAACCTGCGCCAGGACGGCGTGCAATTCCCTTCCCGCCGGCAGCCGAAGCCCGGCGCTGACAAGCCCTCCGGCTACGAGGTACTGCCGGGCACCTACAAACTGGTGCTGACCCATGGAGGTCATAGCGACAGCACCATGCTCACCGTCAACGATGACCCGCGCATGGGCTTCCGCATGGAAAAAATAAAGGCCAAACACGCTGCCTACGACGAGTTTTACAAAATAGCGGAGAAAGCCACCGAGGGCTTCGACCGCCTACAGGAGGCCAAGAAAACCATCAAGCGCGTGGATGGCGCAATGGCGAATGCCCCCGACAGCCTCAAAACGGAGATTTCAAAAATGGGCAAAGCCCTGCGTGACAGTATCGCCAACCTGGAAAAACGGTACATGATGCCGCAGGGGTTGAAGGGCATTCAGCGCAACCCCAACCTGATTTCCGGTACACTGTGGCGCACTTCCAGCTACATCAACGCCTCCGACGGCGCTCCCAACCAGGCCGCCCGCATCATGATGGATAAGGCCCGCAAAGACGTAGCCGTTGTTCTCGATGACATCAACCGGCTGATGGACGAAAATTTTGCGGATTATCGCAAAAAAGTGGAGGAAGTGAAGTATTCTCTCTTCAAGGATTTTGAGCCGTTAAAGCTCGAGTGATTCCCTCTTCCGGGAGTGGAACAGCCAAAGCCACTCCCGGAATTTTCATCTCAGATTTTATTTCTAAAGCCTTGTCAACAATGAGTTTGCAAGGTATATTCCTTTCTTTCCAAAAATGTCCCAACAATACTTTGGCATTAGATTTGCCAAAAGGGATTCGAGTTTTTTTACTTCCCTGCATTTCTCCAAATGAATTCGTCCGATTTCCGGACACCCTTTCCCCTCCGTGCTAAATATTCAGCCCATTTCACCACAATGAATCTACTCGCGGACAACCTGTCCCCTCTTTAGTGGTTTGCCCGTCTTTGTCCACACAAGTTTGGAAAAATGAAAATTGTACTCACTCTCGTACTCATGGCCGCGCTATGGAGTATGCCCACCCTTACGGCTCAAACGTGTAGTGGCGGCAACCCGCCCGACACGGTTTCGCTATCGGTAGCCGGTAAAAACAGTTGGGATGCCCTGCACGATCCCGACAATGAAATCACCAACCTTTGCGGGTTTAGTGCCAATGCCAATATCGTGGGGCTGGAATGGTCGGGCATTGACTTGAGCCCCCTCGGAAACAGCTGGTGCAGCGAGGTGGCCATCGACCTTTCAGGCTCCGTATCATTCCGCCCGGCAATCAGCGAGCGGCATGTGGCACCATGCTCTAACGGTTATTCGGGCGGAAGCCCAAGCATTTTGCAAGACAATAATCTCATATTCCAAGCCGATGCTGACGGCTGTTTTGACATAGAAATATACGAGACGTACGATGACACATCCAACCAGATTGATGCGAATATTACAGCCGGAATCATAACACTTTATGCGTGTCCTGAACTGGAGGTATTGCCCATCGAGTTAATCCAATTTTCTGCGGAAGCAGAAGGAGATTTCAACTTGATAAAATGGGTGACTGCCAGTGAAATAAACTCCCATTGGCACGTCATCGAGCGGTCAGAGGGAGGCTTGACGGACTGGACCGAAACAGGGCGGGTAACGGCAAATGGAGTTGCCCACGGAATAACAAGCTATGAACTAAGAGACGAACAACCACTACCATTTGCCTACTACCGGCTGCGCGAAATTGCCTTCGACGGCATTGAGCACTATTCCCGCGTCATTTCGGTGCGGCGGGAAGCCGGTGGTTTTGGCATTTCCTCCATTTCACCCAATCCGGTAAAAGACAGAGCGGTGGTGCAATACACCTGCCCACGGCCGGGCATTGTTCAAGTTTCAGTTTACGATCGCTCGGGCATAGCATGTTTCACTTCCGGGTGGTCTTCCGAAGAGGGTTCTAACCACCAAACGCTCGATACCGCACAATTTGAAAAAGGGGTTTATATAGTAGTGTTGAGCGATGGTTATGAAAACACCTCGGCCCGTTTGGTAAAAGAATAATGAAAGGTCTTTGTAATTTTTTGGCCATTCGGCCAAATGCCGGTCTGTTAAACTCAAAAAATATTTTCTGGGCCAGAGTTAAGGTGCGACTTCAAGTTGCGGCCCGGTTTAATAGCCTCTTGCATCGAGCTGTACCTGTTTCAACTCAACCCCCTCAGCATCCTCATCCATCTCAATTCTACTTTCCCTAAGAATTTAATTTGCACACCTATTATTTGACTATTTAACCATTCAGCTTTTTAATTCCGCTTCGTATATTGGCGGCATGATTCTAGAAAACCACCTAACCAAACGCCTTCGTTTTCGCAGTCTCGAATACCGGGACAAAGACCCGTTGGTAGAATTTTTTTCTAACCCTGAAGCCACTGAATTTCTATTCATTCGGGAAGAACCTGACACGTGCATCGACTCGTGGATTGAACGGCAAATTGAACGCTATCAGAAATTTGACCTGGGACTTTGCGGCATCGAATTGCGAAGCACCAGCGAGCTCATCGGCCAATGCGGACTGCTTTGGCAGGAAATAGACGGACGGCCCGAATTGGAAATCGGGTATCATTTTATCCCACGTTTTTGGGGGAAAGGATACGCCTCAGAAGCTGCCAAAGCATGCAAAGATTTCGCTTTTGAGCACGAATTGGCTCCCCACCTCATCTCTATTATTCACCCGGATAATTTCAAATCGCAGGAGGTAGCCCGGCGCAATAATATGACTCTCTGGAAAAAGTCCACGTTCAATAATTTTTCGGTCATTGTCTTCCGAATCGATCGCAACGAGTGGGGCCAAGCCATACCACCCGAACCGCCAAAGGGGTATTCT
This sequence comes from uncultured Saprospiraceae bacterium, assembly GCA_964586035.1. Taxonomy (GTDB): domain Bacteria; phylum Bacteroidota; class Bacteroidia; order Chitinophagales; family Saprospiraceae; genus UBA6168. The sequence continues at coordinate 2,258 of CAZPHZ010000224.1, read as the reverse complement.
TTATCATAGACAGGCCTCCATTAAGAGGCGCGATTCAATGGGCATAGATGTTCTTTTCTCCGTAGTTTTGGACCCATTATGAAAAAGCTACCGGCAACTTCCGAACCCAACGGCGAGTCCGGCTCAAGACTAAGCCGCCGTGTGGGGCAATTGGGTCCGTCTGCAAATGATGCCCCATTTGAGTTGCCGCAAACCCCTTTCGACAAATATTACCGCAATAAACTGCTAAAAAAACTGCAACTCAAAAACCTCCGTGACAAGTCGGTGTTGGAAGTGGGATGTGGTGCAGGAGATTTGCTAAGAGTTGCCGCCACTTTTCAGCCCAAAGAACTCTACGGAGTGGACCAGTCGCCCGAAGCTCTCGAAATGGCCCGCCATTTTCTAAAAGGCATCGACGTTGACCTAGACGTGGCACCCGTAAGCGACCTGCCATTCCCAGGCCAGTCTTTTGATATGGTGTTCGTGATGTTCGAATTGCAGCATGTCACAAATAAGCAGCTCATGGCTGTAATTGAGGAAGTGTGCCGCGTTTCACGGCAATCGATTGTGCTCATCGAAGAAACAGCCGGTGAGCTGCAAATGGGCGATGGTCTTATTTACCGTCCGGTGAAAGCGTACAAAGATGCCTTCAAAAAACAACGATTCCATTTGCTCCAGACAGATTACCTCGATGTGGCGGTCAGCCGTTCGGTCATTTCCCAGCCAATGGTATGGCTACGTTGGCTGCGCTGGCTTTTCAGCCCGTTGCTCTACCTGCTCGGCTTCCCATCGTCATGGATGAAACCTCCGCCAGGTATTGAGAGACCGGCCGCCCCAAAATGGGTTGGGCAATTGCAAAAAATCTTCCTCCCACTCACCTCTGGCCTCGATGATATGCTCCCGGCAAGTAAAGGCATCACGATTATGCGTTTTGAAAGAGAGAAGCTCTTCAGACGATGACGAAATAGGCGCCGTTGCCTCGGGGATTGACGAATGAACTGGTGACTTCCAGACTCAAAACGAATCAGTACATTTGCGCGATGAGTCTGAACAAACCGGAGTTGGCCCGATTATTTTACCGGGAGTTACTGAAAATTCATGGCAACGAAGGATGGGAGCCCACTGATAAGGCCAGTGCCGTGGCTCGCCTGATGGAGTTACTTTTTATGGAAATAACCAAGGTGGAAAATATCCCCTTCACCACGCTTTTTGCCCGCATAGCTTATGCCTGCCACAAATTCGGGATAGAGAAAAAAACGCAATACTGGATTCATTTTTTTAGAAAAAAAATGCGCTCCAATGTTCCGCCCATTGAGGTTGAAAAAGTCTACACATTAGGGCTGCAATGCACTGCCACCCTACTCGAAAGACTTTTCGATTCTGCTCCACCCGATGAATTAAAGGGACTTTTACCGGCCGGACTGCCCTACTCTTACACCGAAGTAAAAGTCAGGGAATTCAGGAAATACGCCCGTGTCATCGCCTTGCAGGACGACGAGGCCAACGACTGCCTCATTGCGCAGGATGAAGAGAACCCTGCCGGGATCATTTGCATCCAATACAATATTGCGGAACGCAATGAACCGTTCAATCCAACCATTAGAGCCATCCGGGACACCATCGGCTTCCCCGTTACGCTGAGTTTGCTCGATGTGGAGGTTGTGGACGCCGGACGGCAGTTTTGCCAGGAACCTGAGCCCCGCACCAAAAGGGCAAGAAACCTGGAGCCCGAAACCACTTACCGTCCGAGAGCCATTGTTGTGGAACCGGACTATCTTCTGGATGTGACAACTGTTGCCAACTGTTTTCAGGGCAGCGGAGCGGAGCCGGTGATCTATTTGCTTCAAAAATTCCTTCCAGTGGAGCCGAGCCTGCCGATGATGGTGGGCAACATCGCCAACTTCTTTCTCGACGAGCTGATGAATAATCCCGGGGCCACTTTCAAGGAAACTTTCCCGAAGGTATTCAAACTCAACCCACTGGCCTTTTCCCTTCTGCCCAACGCCGCCATCCGGGAGGTGATGAACACATCACAAAAACACTGGGTAACCTTGCAAAATATGGTGGTGCGTGGATTCGATAAATTTGACATAAAGCCGTCCGATTGCTACCTCGAACCTTCGTTTTACGATGAAAAACACGGCTTGCAGGGCCGCCTCGACGTTTTTTATAAAAAGGGAAACAAGAGCGCCATCATCGAATTGAAAAGCGGCTCCGCGTTCATGCCCAAACCCTTCGCGACTGGGCCCACGCATTTACCTCAGAACCGTCTAGCTGTC